>JBEGVX010000015.1:0-6646 GCA_041178105.1 Actinomycetota bacterium | reverse complement strand
CGTGGGATGTTGAGTACACCATTCGCATGGCAGAACTTCTCGAGCCCTATCGTTTGAAGTGGATTGAAGAGGTTCTTCCGCCAGATGATTATGAAGGCTATTCAATTCTTAATAAGAAGATTAAAAGCACTGCCATCGCCACGGGAGAACATGAATATTCTCGCTGGGGATTTCACCAATTATTAGACGTACGTGGATGCGAGATAGTGCAACCTGATATTCAGTGGTGTGGTGGCCTAACTGAAGCGAAGAAGATTTGTGCGCTCGCTTCAACTCGTGGAATTCCTGTTATTCCCCATGCAGGCGGTCTTCGCCCGTGGGATTTGGCGCTCATTTTTGCCGAGATTGGAATTCCATATGCAGAGTACTTTGTTTTTAGTGAGTTTAATCAACCAAATCCCGATCCAATCTTTACCGGAATTCATTACCCAATTGATGGTTGGTTTACACCACCACCGGGAATTGGAGCTGGTGTTGATTTTACAGCGGATGCTCACGATTACCTATATGAGATCACCGGGGAGTTCACTTCATGATGCGCACTAATTCATTCCCACTAAAAGGCGATGGCGTTGTTGTTACAGGAGCAGCACGAGGTATTGGCGCTGCCACTGTGAAAACTTTGGTTGAGCAAGGAATATTTGTGATTGCTGCTGATGCTAATGGTGTGATGTTAAGTGAAACGCTTAAAGCGATTGATCCAGAAGGGAAACTAACCCATGGATTAACCGCTGATGTCACCAAAGAAAATGAGTGCCAAGCCGTCGCTAATGCCGCGCAAGATCAGGGAATCAGAATCAAAGGATTGGTCAATAACGCGGCAGTCGGTGCTTTCAACATGAGCGTTGAGAATACGAGTTTTGATGAGTGGCAACGAATTATCTCGATTAATCTCACCAGCATTTATTTAATGTCAAAATATGTATTGCCCTTGATTCGAAGCGCAGGTGGCGGTGCGATAGTTAACATCTCTTCGATTCATGCCTTTGCTACCTCGACTGGAGTGGCGCCTTATGCCGCGGCAAAAGGTGGCGTCCTTGCACTCACGCGAACGATGGCGCTTGATTTAGCGCCCGACAATATTCGTGTGATTTCGATTCATCCTGGTGCAACAAATACTCCGATGTTGCAGCAACATGCAGAGCGCGAAGGTAAGAGCCTTGCCGAGTTAGGTTTTCCAACAAGTGATAATGCGATTGGTCGGATTGCTGAACCAGAGGAAGTTGCGGATGTGGTTTCGTTTGCGCTCTCTCGCGGCGCTAGTTTTATTACCGGCTCGTCGATTACTCCAGACGGTGGAATCCTGGCGAAGTTCTGAGGGAACAAATCCGGAAAAGTCATATTGGTCAGAGATGGCGCGTATCTTGGTGAATTGCCCAATTTAACCTTTTCACCATCCGGACATGGGCGTAACCTGGGGTTATGCAACGACAGATAGAGACCGAGAAGCTCTTAACCCCATCTGAGGTGGCTTCGCTTTTTCGTGTTGATCCAAAGACGGTGACCCGCTGGGCTAAAGCCGGCAAGCTCACCTCAATCCGCACCCTTGGCGGCCATCGTCGCTATCGCGAGAGCGAAGTTCGCAATCTCCTCAAGAATCTCCCTCAGGGTTAAAACCCTTCACTGAAGTACCCTGTACCTATGACTAATTCGGGTGCTCCTGGTTCGCAATCTGATTCACAAGGTGACTCACAGCGAGAAAAGTTCCTTGCTGCCCTCGAGAAGAAAAAGGGCAAAGGGGGCAACCCTGCAAAAGGGGGCGGTAGTTCCGGACCAAAGATCTCAGGGGCGCAACAACGTGGCGGAATATCGCGACAGAATGTGCAACGTAAATCAGGTGGTGCGTAAGCCAAGCACTTCATCGACAGTTGCAAGTGTCTTTGCAATGTCGCTATCGGTGTGAGCCGAAGAGAGGAACCAAGTTCCGCGAGGCAAGATTCGCACCCCACGCTGCAGTAGTTCAAAAGCAAAATCTAAATACTTCGCACGGTTTGCTTTCATAGCGCTTCGGTAATCAATTGGTCCTTGTAGATCAAAGCGAACGTTGAAGACTGCTGGATAACCAACTATTTCATGTGCAACCCCATGTTTAGTAAAGAGTTCGCGCAAACCTTCCATAAGTGCCGTTCCAGTTTTTGCGATTGCTTGGTGCGGCGCTTCAGATTGCAAGAGTTTTAGCGTTGCAACAGTTGCTGCCATCGAAACTGATTGTGAGTTGTAAGTACCACCATGCATCACTTTGGCTTCACCAATAAGATCCATAATTTCTTTCTTACCCACAATTGCAGCGACGGCAAAACCATTTGCCAGTGCTTTTCCAAGAATTGTTAGATCAGGCGTTATGCCAAGTACTCGTTGCGCGCCACCGCTGGAAACCCTAAATCCAGTAATGACTTCATCGAAAATAAATACTGCGCCATATTTAGTCGTCAGTTCTCGTACTTGCTCTAAGTAGCCAGGTAGTGGCAGTACGCCGCCGGTGTTAAACATGATGGGCTCCATGATTACTGCAGCGACATCACCCTTTGCCAATTCACGTTCAATGACATCTGCGTTATTCCATGGCAAGACAATTAGATTTTCTTCCTCTTCTTGGCCTAACGTTCCAGGAAGCGGCGTCGGAGAGAGTGGATTGCCAGCTTCATCAGGGTTAGGGCTTACGCTCCAAAGAACGTTGTCGAACCAGCCGTGATAATGCCCCTCGAATTTAATAAATTTTTTCTTACCAGTGAAAGCGCGGGAGACACGAAGTGCAGATTGAACGGCTTCTGCGCCTGAAGAGTTGAAGCGAACTAATTCAGCAGCTGGAACAAGTTCGGTAATGATTCGCGCGGCTTCATATTCCAGGGGTGTTTGTCCGGCCACAAGAAGGCTCTCGTTTAATTGTTTCGTTGCGGCAGCAACGACCTCTTTCGGGCTATGGCCAAGGATCATCGGTCCCATACCGAGGAAGTAATCGATGAAATCATTGCCATCCAAATCAACAAGATGTGCGTCGTAGGCCTTTTGGAAAACTAATGGGTGGGGTCGGAGCCCCGTTCGGTATCCACTATTTACGCCACCTGCAACATAGGCAGCGCCTGCTTCCCACGCTGCTTTCGACTTATCGAACTTCATGGGCGCCAGCGTATCTCGACATATTTATTAGAACAACGAAACATCTCGGATACCGGAACGCGCGAGTTACCAGGCGTACTGCTCAGGGTGCGTTTTATTTCCTGGGAAGATTGCCTCGATAGCAGCGAGTTGCTCAGCGCTTAATTTAATGTCAAGTGCGCGAAGTGATGCATCAAATTGCTCCATGGTTCGCGGGCCGATGATTGGCGCAGTGACCGCCGGTTGATGTAACAACCATGCGAGCGCAACATCACCTGGAAGTAGACCCCATGAGTCGCAGAGCGTTTCCCACTTTTCTACCTGAGGGCGAAGTTTCTCAAGTGTTTCGGCAGAGCGCGCTTCAAGACGTCGCTTACCTTCTTTGACTTTCTTAATTACGCCACCAAGCATTCCGGCGTGAAGTGGTGACCATGGCAAGATGCCAATACCAAGATGTTGTGCGGCTGGAATTAATTCGCGCTCGATATCGCGAACTACTAAATTGTAAAAAGATTGCTCAGAAACAAGACCCATGAAGTTTCGCTTCTCTGCTGCTTGTTGTGCTTGCACTAAGTGCCAGCCAGCGAAGTTTGAGCTTCCAACATAGATAATTTTTCCTTGTTGGGTGAGAACTTCCATCGCCTGCCAAATTTCTTCCCACGGCGTGGTGCGATCGATGTGGTGCATTTGGTAGAGGTCGATGTAATCAGTTTGCATACGCTTCAAGCTTGCATCGCAAGCACGACGAATATTAAGTGCCGAAAGCCATTTATTATTTGGCCATAGTGGAATATCACCGAAACCACTCATCTCGCCATAGAGTTTTGTAGCAAGGACTACTTTCTCGCGACGCCCTCCTCCCTTTGCAAACCAACGCCCCATGATCTCTTCAGTTCGACCATGTTGTGGTGCGCCATATCTATTTGCCGTGTCGAAGAAGTTAAGACCGACATCAAGTGCGCGATCCATGATGGCGTGCGAGGTAGGTTCATCGGTCTCTGGGCCAAAATTCATTGTGCCTAAGCAGAGGCGGCTAACAGAAAGTCCGGATCGTCCCAATTTTGTATATTCCATAGCGCCAGATTACCCCTGTTTTCGGGAAATAAGAGTGAAAATTTATGGCGAAAAATTCAGCAGGCGTGTCTGATGGCCACCTTTTAGAATTAAGAGTGTCCAAAATTGCCAAAATCCTGCTGGCTTTTTTAATTGGCCTTTCGATCATTCCAGGCGCTGGCCCTGCATATGCCAATGAGCCATGTGCTTACTACGGAACGATTTATGACGGCACACCTTATGCGCGATATTTTGGAACGGTCTGCGGTCAGGCGAATATCGATGCAACCTGGCCTCAAGTGGAAGCTCATATGAATGCCAATCGGGCAGCGTATGAGGCACATGTCACTGCACAAGCAGCGGAACAGGCTGCTCGCGCTGCGGCAGAGGAAGCAGCCAGACAAGCGGCAGCTGCAGCGGCTGATGCTGCGAATTGTGCGGATGCAGCAACGCTCTACCCAGGAACGCAATGGCAACGAGTTTTTCCAGCAGTCTGCACTGCAGCTGCGATTCAAGCTCGTTCAGAAGAGATCAGAATTTATTCAGAAAATGTAGTTTCTCTCCAAGCAAGTCAAACTCCAACAGATCAACCATCACCGCAGAATTTTGATTGTAACTTGGAGTTATGGCGAGATACAGCGTTCTGTATAAATCAAGGCACTAGTCAAAATCCAAATGTAAATTCGCCTCCAGTAACTAATCCAGATGGCTCTTTGAATTGTGCGAATCCTATTAATGCAAATGCACCCATATGTACAGGAACAATTCCTGATTCACAAAATTGTGCGCTTCCGCAAAATGTTGCTCTGCCATTCTGTACCAATAATTTACCGATGACTAATCCTGATGGGTCCATTAATTGCGCGCAGCCACAGAATGCAATTACCACTACCTGCATGGATCTTTTTAAGGCGAGCAGCAGCGGTCAATTAGATTGCTCCAGACCTGAAATAATCAGTATGCCAATTTGTGTAATTGGTAGTTCAACTAATAATGCTGCGCCCGCTCCTTCAGCTCCAATCCAATCTCCAAATCTTGGATTGCCGGCTCCAACTATGGGTGTAGCGCCGCAACCAACAGTTCCAGTAAAAGCACCTACATCGTCAGCACCTGGAAATTCAGAGAAGAGCAGCGAAAAGATTTCGCAGAATAAAGATGAATTGTTCGCAGAAGAAGATGGGGAAGAAGAGCCACCATCTGGAACATTGGAAGTCTCCTACAGCGCGCCATCCTCGCGCTATGTTGTCAAAGTTGAATGCAATTTAGCTGGTGAGAAATTAACAGTTCGTGCTGTGAAGAAGGGTGCTAAAGCGCTTCGCTTCACCATTTCTATTGATGAAGATGGTGTTGGCGGTGTGCGAACCAAATCCAAGCTCGCTGGGTATACATTGACTCTCTACTATGGAAATACAAAACTCGATCAAGTCAGAGTTAAGTAATTAGTTTCTCTTACCCATCTTTAACTGCGGTACCCAATGGATATCTGCGCCTAATTGGTGTGCCACATCAAGAGCCCATCGTGGATTTCGCAAGAATGTTCTAGCTGCCATCACTGCATCTGCTTTACCTGAAGCAACTACCTCATTAGCAAACTCTGCCTCATGAATCATGCCCACTGCGCTCGTTGGAATCTCAGCTTCTGCCTTTATTGCTGAAGCAAAAGGGACTTGGTATCCAGGACCCACGGGAATCTGTTGTTTATCCGATAGCGCCCCACTCGAAACATCTATCAAATCCACGCCGATATGTTTCAAAACGCGAGCTAACTCAATGGATTGTGAGAGATCCCAGCCTCCATCGACCCAGTCGGTTGCAGAGATGCGAACAAAGAGCGGCATCGATTCTGGAATAACCCCGCGAATTGCATTAACTATCTGCACTAAAAACCTAGTGCGATTCTCAAACGAGCCACCGTATTCATCACTTCGCGCGTTACTAAGTGGCGAGAGAAATTGATGTATCAAATAACCATGAGCGGCATGAATCTCTACTAGATCAAATCCAGCTTCGACTGCTCGCTTTGCTGCAGCAGCAAAACCAATAACAGTATTTTTGATTTCTTCGGCGCTCATTGCGTGCGGCATTGGCATCTTTCCAAAGGGGATTTCACTTGGCGCTGGTGCGCTCCAACCGCCTTCTGCAACTGATGCAATGGGATGATCAGAGCCTGGGGGCATCGTGGAACCTTTACGCCCAGCGTGCGCTAATTGAATTCCAATCTTTGTTCCCATTGCATGCGCAAATTCCACAATTGGTTTATATGCATCCCGTTGTTCGTCGTTCCATAACCCAAGACAATTAATACTGATTCGTCCTTCAGGAAGCACTCCCGTTGCTTCCATCATGATTAACCCAGCGCCACCTGTAGCAAAAGATCCAATATGTACCTGATGCCACTCACGTGCGATGCCGTCAAGTGGCGCGGAGTACTGACACATTGGGCTAACCCATAAACGATTTGCGAAAGTCACACCGCGAAGAGTGAGCGGTGAAAAGA
>JBEGVX010000014.1:0-16586 GCA_041178105.1 Actinomycetota bacterium | reverse complement strand
GGGAAAAGTTATCCACAGGGGATACCCACAAGGTGGATAATTACATGAGTGTAATTAAAGGTTAACGCCAGCGAGTGGCGAGGGCGAAGCCAACCCCTACTAAGCCGAAGCCAATTCCCATATTCCAAGCCCCGATATTGGGGATGGGATAGCGAGTCTGGGAGATGTAGTAGGTAACAATCCAGGCCAGGCCGAGGAGAAAACCGGTCAACATCGCCGGCGCGAGCCACTTGGGGCTCTCCTTTGGCTCTGGAAGCGCGTTTGCTACCTTCTCAGGAACGTACTGCTTCTCTTTTCTACGAATCCGAGACTTTGGCATTGATCGACGCCACCTTCCGCCTGCCTACATGAGTTTGTTCAGGACTGATAAGGGAAAGCGTACCTCACTCGGGCAGGATAGGCACATGGCGACCAAGATTCTTGTAGTCGATAACTACGACTCCTTTGTCTTTAATCTTGTGCAATATCTAGCGCAACTTGGCGCCGAGTGCACAGTTTTACGTAATGATGAAGTCACAGTCGCTGATGCACAGAATTATGACGGGGTTTTAGTTTCACCTGGACCAGGAATTCCTGAAGCTGCTGGCGTAAGTATTGAGTTAGTTAAATTTTGTGCGGAGAATAAAATTCCACTTTTAGGCGTCTGCTTAGGACACCAAGCAATCGGTGTTGCATTCGGAGGTGTGGTCTCGCGCGCCCCTGAATTACTTCATGGTAAAACATCTCAAGTGCATCACAATGACAAAGGCGTTCTACATGGACTACGTGATGGGTTCACAGCCACGCGATATCACTCACTTGCGATAGAGCGAGATTCCATCTCATCAGAGAACTCTGAGCTTGAAATAACTGGGTGGACTGAATCTGGTGTTGTCATGGCGGTATGTCACAAATCGTTGCCTATTCATGGCGTGCAGTTCCATCCTGAATCGGTGCTAACGGAGGGTGGCCATCACTTGCTTGCTAATTGGTTAGTAGTCTGTGGAGATAAAAGCGCTCTTGATAAATCAGAGGGACTTGCTCCGGTAATTGGAAAGTAGGAATTAACTAGCGCTCGGACTTGGTGTGCCTTCAGGTTCGGCCCGATATGCATTAACAGTTATTGTGACCGAAGATCCAATTTTTGCGGACTCCTCGCTTGCGGGTGCTTGTGCAAGTACAACTCCACTAGGTTGCTCAGCATCCTGTGTTTCGATGACATTTGGGATGAATCCCGCTTGTATCAAAATAGTTGTCGCTTGAATTTTCGATACACCAATTACATCGGGAACAAAAACTTTTCCACTTGCGATATTTAGGACTACACCGCTTCCAGCCGCAACAGTGGAACCCGGTTCCGGAATCACACCGACAATAGTTCCTGGCGCTTCGCTTGATTCGACCGCGTTAGTCTTTGCTAGCACAAGTCCTGCACCATCTAGAATTACTTTTGCTTGATCAATTGTGGTGCCGATAAGCGTGGTCGGAATTGAAGTTTTCCCTGGTCCATCAGAGAGAATGATCTGTACCTGGCTGCCTGGTTCAACTTTACTTCCTGCGGTAGGAGTTTGGGATGCCACTCGATCTAACGGAACGCGCGGATCTGGTGCACGTTCGATGACTACTGTAAATCCAGTTAACTCTTGTCGCGCTTGCGATTCAGTAAGACCTGAAACATCTGCGAGCGTTAGAAGTGATACGGGCGCTGGTATTCGAGAAATTAGGTACCCACCCGAAGTAAGAAGTATGGCTGTTGCAATAACGGCAGCAATAATGAAGTTTCGTCGCCTTGGATTCTTTAACTTTTTCTGTACCTCTTCGCCGCGATCTAAACGATTCACATCGTCGAGCATCTCACGGGCATTTTGGTATCTGGCGAGGGGATCTTTGGAAAGTGCACCTGAGATGATGTTGTCAATTCCATCGGGTAGATCTGTGTTTAATTGAGAGACCGGAATAAACTCAGCAGATACATGTTGATATGCGATTGCTACCGGTGTATCACCAAGGAATGGCGGTCTACCGGTGATTAATTCATAAAGTAAGCAACCTACCGAATAGATGTCGCTCCTCGAATCGGCTGCTTCACCTCGGGCTTGCTCGGGAGAGAGGTAGTTTGCCGTTCCAACTACTGTCCATGCATGCGTGACAGTTGCACTCGCATCATCCAACGCTCGAGCAATACCAAAGTCCATCACCTTGACGTCGCCACCATTTGTAATCATGACGTTTGCAGGTTTGATATCTCGATGCACAATCCCATTTCGATGCGAGTACTCGAGAGCTTCAAGAATGCCACGGATTACTGCAATAGCGCGACTTATAGGCAGTCGTTCACCACTTCTAATTACTTCACGAATGGTTTTTCCATTGACCTGTTCCATCACGATATATGGCAGAACACCTTTATCAGTGGCCTCTTCGCCAGTGTCATAAACCGAGACAATTGCGGGATGATTAAGGCCTGCAGCGGCCTGCGCCTCTCGTCTAAATCGTGCCAAGAAAGCTGGATCACGAGCTAGGTCGCTTCGTAAAATTTTGATAGCGACAGGACGAGAGAGTCTGGTGTCACGTCCTTGGAAAACATCGGCCATTCCGCCTGCACCAATAAGTTCACCGACTTCATAACGATTTGCGAGCATGCGGGTCATTTCGCACCACCTTGAACTGCGCCGACAAAACCAGGAGTTGCGCTCTTCTTCGAACTCAACGTGGCAACAATAATGGTTAAGTTATCTGGCGCACCTTTTTTATAAGTCAAATCTTTGAGTTCGCTGAGCGCCGCTTCACTTACCCCATGAGCGGTAATACTTTTGACGATCTTCTTCTCTTCCACCACGCCAACTAATCCATCGGTGCAGAGTAAGTAGATGTCCCCATCGTGTTGTTCGACTTCAATAAAGTCTGGGCGCTCATTCTGATCGGCCCCCATCAGCGCTTTGGTGATGAAAGATTTTTGTGGATGGCCATCAATTTCATCAGGAGAAATTCTGCCCTGGTCAAGAAGTTCTTGTACCACGGTGTGATCTTTGGTTAGTTGCGTAATTTTTCCTTCGCGGATTACGTAAGCACGAGAGTCACCAAGATGCGCCAAGTAGAGTTTCTCTTTACCAAGAAATAGCGCAGTTAAGGTCGTGCCCATTCCACGTAGTTCACTTTTACTCTTCATGGTCTGCGCAAGTGATTTATTTATTGCTACGAAAGTCTCTACGACAGTTGTTTCGGCATTTCGCTGATTGAGTGATGTCTTCTCCAGTTCAGAAATGCTTCGTATTGCTAACGAAGATGCAATTTCACCAGCAGCATGACCACCTAAACCGTCAGCTACCGCAAGTATTGTTGCGCCGGCCCACGCGGAGTCTTCATTTTCGGTGCGATGTAAGCCAACATCGGAGAGCGAAACGCTCTGAAAATACCGGCTCACAAATCTCTTTCCCTTGTTGGTAGTCAATGAGTTAGCCATGCTACCCGGGGCCTCAAGTCCCCCTGATAGGGGCGATATCGCGTAGAGTTTTCTATATGTCCCGCTATTCCTATCTCGGCCCCGCTGGCACCTTCACCGAGGCGGCCTTAACACCGCTACTTAAGAGCGGCGATAGCGCAGAGCCAGCCTCGAATGTGACAGCTGCACTTGAGGCGGTACGACAGGGAAGTGCAGATTACGCGCTCGTGCCAATCGAGAATTCAGTCGAGGGGGTCGTTGCGCGCACTCTTGATGAACTAGCCGTGGGTGAACCATTGATGATCATCGGCGAAAACGTCTTACACGTTTCATTCGCGTTGATGGTCAAACCTGGCGGTTCAATCAAAGACATTCGTCGAGTAGCAACTCATCCTCATGCAGAAGCACAGTGCCGTGAATATATCGCGAAGAACATGCCGCACGCGGAAGTTGTGATGACTAATTCCACAGCAGCAGGTGCAGAGAGCGTAGCGAAAGGTGATGCCGACGGAGCAATAGCAGCTGAAATCGCTGCCAAGCATTACGGCTTAGAGGTAATTGAAAAAAACATTGGCGATAGAGATGCGGCGGTAACGCGGTTTGTTGTCGTATCGAAACTTGGAAAAATTCCAGCGCCAACCGGCCATGATCGAACTTCCTTAGCGCTCTTCATATCTGCCGACCATTCAGGCGCGTTATTGGAGATTTTGACTGAGTTTGCCGTACGTGGTGTTAACTTAACTTTCATTCAATCACGTCCTACTGGAAGCGAATTGGGTCAGTATCACTTTATTGTTGATGCTGAGGGGCACATCCTTGATGAACGGGTTGGTGATGCGCTAAAAGCGCTCTATCGCATCTGTGCAGAAGTGCGATTCTTAGGTTCATATCCACGCGCAGATAAAATTCAGCCTACTTCTACCAAGGGAATGACAGATGACGCATTTAGGTCTGCAGAACAATGGTTGGTTGAAGTACGCAAGGGAGCACGCGCTTAAATGATTGATTTAAAAATCCTGCGTGATAATCCAGAAGCGATTCGACAATCACAACGGGCACGAGGTGCAGATGTAGATGTTGTAGATGCTGCTATTGCCGCAGATCAAAAGCGCCGAAGTGCAATTGTTGATTTTGAGCGAGTTCGTGCAGAACAAAATGCGCTCTCAAAAAGTATTGGAAGCGCAAAAGGCGACGAAAAGAATCAACTTTTAGGAAAAGCTAAAGAGCTTGCAGCAGCGGTAAAAGAGGCAGATGCGCTCCGGGCCCAGGCTGAACTCGAAGCCGACAAAATACTTGGTGAATTGGCCAACATTGCTGATTCGCGCGCACCCATCGGTGGGGAAGAGGATTTTGTCGTTCTAGAAGAAATTGGTAAACCAACCTCTTTTTCATTTGAACCGCGGGATCATGTGGAGTTGGGAAAGATACTTGGTGCTATCGATACAGAGCGCGGCGCGAAAGTTTCTGGCTCTCGTTTTTATTATCTAACAGGTAATGGCGCACTTCTCGAGTTTGCACTAATTAATTTAGCGATGGCTAAAGCCGTTGCTGCGGGGTTTATTCCGGTAGTACCTCCGGTATTGGTGAAGCCTCACGCGATGGAGGGAACTGGATTTCTAGGTCAAGCTGCCGAAAATGTTTTTCATCTTGAAGAAGATGATTTCTATTTAGTTGGAACGAGTGAAGTGCCTCTTGCTGCTTATCACATGGATGAAATACTTGATAGCTCAAACTTTCCGCTTCGCTACGCTGGCTTCTCTTCATGTTTTAGGCGTGAAGCAGGAACTTACGGAAAAGACACTCGGGGAATTATTCGGGTCCATCAATTCGATAAAGTGGAAATGTTCTCGTTCTGCGCACCTGAAGATGCAGCTGCTGAGCATGAGCGACTACTTGGTTGGGAGAAAGAGTTCCTAAACGCATTAGAGATTCCATATCGAGTCATAGATGTCGCCACGGGTGATTTAGGTTCAAGCGCTGTTCGCAAATTCGATTGCGAAGCTTGGATACCAACACAGAATGCATATCGAGAGGTCACCAGCACATCTAATTGCACCGAGTTCCAAAGTAGGCGTTTAAATATCAGATATAAAGATGAGAATGGCACCCGCCCAGTTGCAACCTTGAATGGAACGTTATGCGCAATTCCGCGGATAATCGTGGCGATTTTAGAGAATCATCAACAAGCAGATGGTTCGGTAAACATACCTAAGGCGCTTGTGCCATTTCTAGGTAAATCTCGATTTGAGCCCGTGTGATTTTGGAGTGAAACGCCCTAAATTAATCGGTACAGATCTTGATGGAACTATTGTTCCATTCGATCGCCCGATTTCTCAGCGCACCATTGATGCCTTTACGATGGCAAATTCTCTAGGCATAGAGATTTATTTTGTTACTGGTCGCCCGCCGCGATGGATGAAACAAGTACGCGATGCGTTTAATTTTGGTACAGGTATCTGCGGTAACGGCGCTTTACTCTATGACTTTCACGGAGAGAAAATTCTTGATTCTTGGCTCATTAATCCCAAAGAGTTAATGCAGGGGGCGACAACGCTAAGAAAAGTAATCCCTGGAGCCGCATTTGCGGTAGAGAATTTTGAAGGGTTTCATCGCGAAAAAAACTACAACCCACGTTGGGATAAGGGGCAAGATGATTTAGGTGTTTCGTTAATTGAAGAGCACTTGAGTCAGCCTGCTATCAAGTTTCTCGTACGGAGCCAAGGCGATGAAATTTCAGCAGATGAGATGTTGGCTCTGGCTGATGCGAGCGTTGGTGAATTCTTAACTGTTACACATTCCAATCCCGATGAATCGTTATTGGAAATCTCTGCTCATGGAGTTAGTAAGGGCAGTACGTTAGAAAAAGTAGCAGCACGATTGGGCATCTCAAAAGATGATGCCGTCACTTTTGGCGATAATCCAAATGATCTTTCGATGTTGGCATGGGCGGGCCGGTCTTATGCGATGAAGACTGGCCATCCAGCAACGCACGCAATTGCAACCGGTATCGCTCCAGAGTGCAATGACGATGGAGTCGCGCAGATAATTGAAGAGTTACTTAAGTTACCGGAGTAAGAGCCGATTTATTGAAGTTTGTTACTTAACTGTTTTGCTACTAATTTAAGGTTTTCTCCGATAATTCTGATTTTTTCTGTTGACATACGTGAAGCGGGACCAGTGATACTCAACGCGCAGAGCGCTTTGCCATTTTTGTCAGTTACTGCAACTGCAACACATCGAGAGCCAAGTTCATTCTCTTGATCATCAATTGCGAAACCGATCTTCTTTGCGCGGGATATTGCTGAGAGCAAATCTTTTTCGGTCGTTATTGTTTTATCTGTTTGAGATTTCAAATCGAGCTTCTTTAATGTTTTTTCGAGCTCTGCTTCGCTGAATGTACTGAGAATGGCCTTGCCAAGCGCAGTCGAATGCACATTATCTTTTTCTTCACGTGGATTACTAGAACGAAGACGTTGACTGCTCTCTAGCGAATGTAAATATTTAATTTTATTTCCGTCAAGAACGCCAAGATTTACGGTCTCATCGAATTTCTTAAGAAGTGCATCCATATAGGGCGATACCAGGCGTGGCAGATTGGCAGATTGATCATGTTTACGTGAAAGTCCAGTGAGAAATTCACCAAGCATGTATTCGCGCCGGTTCTCATCGCGGGTGACAAAACTTCGTTCTTCCAGAGTGTGCAAGATTCGATAAACAGCAGGTTTTGTTACACCGGTGCGCTCAGCTAAATCACGGACTGAAGCTGGCCCTTCGACAAGCACTGTAAGAATGTCCATAGTCTTTTGTAAGACTTGAATTCGGTCGCGGTCTGCTGAACTCATGACTCCCCTGGTGAGTTTTTCGTTCCGCTAAATGTACCGGAGGGTGGAAGCACTTCCGGATGACGGAAAAGCATGCACTCTTGCCCTAGCGCCTCATTTATCAGAGAGTAAGCCCGTGGCCTCTTCACAAACTAGCGCTGTAGTTACGGGCGCCTCACGGAATATTGGCGCGGCGATAGCGCTCCGCCTCTCCGCAGATGGTTTCCCGGTGGCAATCAATTACTTCTCCGAGAATGAGAAGAACGATGCACTTAACGTGCAAAGTGAGATTCAAAAAGCAGGAGGTCATGCGGAGATTTATCAGTGCGACGTTTCACAATCAGATCAAGTGGAGCAGATGTTTAAGGCCATCAGCGGTGATCTTGGTGCGCCATCAGTATTGGTAAATAACGCAGCTACATCAGTTGCGTCTGCAATTACTTTTCGAGAGATTGATGAAGCTGCATGGGATGAGGTCACTGATACCAATCTCAAAGGAGTTTTTCTCTGCTGCAAAGCATTTGACAAATACAGTATTGAGGGGAGTTTTCGAAGCATCATCAACATCTCTTCAATCCGGGTATCTATCGGTATGGAAGGCAATAGCCATTACACGGCAGCAAAAGCAGCGCTTATTGGATTAGGGCGAGTGCTTGCCAGAGAGCTGGGCCCGTCGGAGATTCGAGTTAATGCGATTCTTCCGGGCGCCATCACCACGCCTGATCAAGCGGCCTATGGAGATGTTGCTGCGCTTCACCGAATGATTCTGGAGTCACAATCATTGAAGAGATTAGGTATGCCAGTAGATATCGCAAACCTTGTCTCGTTCCTCGTAAGCCCAAATGCCTCGTTTATCACCGGACAATCAATCCTCTGTGATGGCGGGTGGGCCTTCCAGTAGGGCGCGAATTGGCTGGAGTCCCGCGCTATCGGGTAGATTTTCCGGTGGAGGGCTCGCATAGCGGCCGAGTGCACCGGTCTTGAAAACCGGCAAACGAAAGTTTCGTGGGTTCAAATCCCACGCCCTCCGCCATTTCGCTTCGCCAGGACCCCAAGGGGTTTTGTGGCTGAGTTCATACTTGGTGAGCCTCGATATATCTAGCCACATTTCTGGCAAAAGAGGAGACTATTCCCAGTTGTTTTTAACCTAGGGGAGTTGTCAATGTCAGGTGTTTTTTCACCAACACGCGCCAAAATCGCAGAGCGCACACTGCGAACAGATAAGTGGTGGATACAACCATTACTTACATTTAGCGTCTTAATCTCATTTGTCATCTATGCAACCTTTCGAGCATTTGAGAATAAGTTTTACTTTGTAAAAGACAGTCACCTCATCTCTCCTTTTTACTCCCCGTGTTTATCTGACAGTTGTGATCCTGGTGCGACGATTGCAAACTTCACGCCGGTAAGTTCAAGTATTTTCAATTTTGCGTTATCGCCCGCGCTAATTATTTTGATTCTCCCTCTTGGTTTCCGAATGACTTGTTACTACTACCGAAAGTCTTACTACCGATCATTTTGGATGTCTCCTCCGGCATGTGCGGTGGCAGAGCCACATAAGAAGTACACGGGAGAAACTAGATTTCCTCTAATAATTCAAAACTCACATCGTTATTTCTTTTACGCAGGCTTAGTTCTCAATGTAATTCTTACCTATGACGCCGTCATCTCGTACAGAAATGCACAAGGCGATTGGGGTCATATGAGCGTTGGTTCACTTGTTTTGACAGCAAGTGCATCTATGTTGTGGATGTATTCGTTGTCGTGCCACTCTTGCCGTCACACAATCGGCGGACGTTTGAAGAATTTTTCAAAGCATCCAGTCCGTTACAAGCTGTGGTCGTGGGTATCGGTTCTTAACCATTCCCATCAACGCTTTGCTTGGCTCTCACTAGCAGCTGTTGCATTCGCCGATATCTATGTTCGCCAAGTTTCATCTGGCGCATGGACTAACTTCTACTTCTTCTAAAGGGAAAATCGACCATGAATTCAGAAACACGAGAAAAACGAGAAAAACTAGAACGGCACAAATACGATGTCCTCGTAATTGGTGCCGGTGGCGCTGGATTACGTGCAGCTGTAGAGGCTCGAGAGGCAGGGCTTCGGGTAGCAATCATCTGTAAATCCCTATTCGGCAAGGCCCACACCGTTATGGCTGAAGGTGGCGCTGCAGCATCTATGGGAAATGTAAATGACAATGACAACTGGATGGTGCACTTCCGCGACACAATGCGTGGTGGGAAGTTCCTTAACCACTATCGGATGGCAGAACTTCACGCGAAAGAGTCACCGGATCGCATTTGGGAGCTTGAAGTATGGGGAGCGCTCTTTGACCGGACTAAAGAAGGAAAAATTTCACAACGCAATTTTGGTGGGCATGAATACCCTCGCCTTGCACACGTTGGAGATCGCACAGGTTTAGAACTAATCCGGACAATGCAGCAGAAGATTGTTCAGTTGCAACAAAAAGATGGTCGCGAAACTGGCGATATGGAGAGTGGAATCAAAGTCTTCGCCGAATTAACAATTACTGACATTCTAAAAGAGAATGGAAAAATTTCCGGTGCATATGGTTACTGGCGCGGAACTGGTGAAGAAGTTCTCTTTGAAGCACCCGCAGTTGTCATTGCAACTGGTGGAGTTGGAAAGACTTTCAAAATTACTTCTAACTCATGGGAAGGTACTGGCGACGGGCATGCGCTAGCTCTTAAAGCCGGTGCGAATCTTGTTGATATGGAGTTTTTACAATTTCACCCAACAGGAATGGTGTGGCCCCCATCTGTTCGTGGGATCTTGGTAACTGAATCAGTTCGTGGTGAGGGTGGAATTCTCACCAATAACCTAGGTGAGCGCTTCATGTTTAAGTACATCCCAGATGTATTCAAAGATAAGTATGCTGACAATGAAGCCGAGGCGGATCGTTGGTATGAAGACCAGGACAACAATCGTCGCCCACCAGAACTTCTGCCACGTGATGAAGTGGCACGCGCAATCAATAGTGAAGTAAAGGCTGGCCGTGGAACCGAACACGGTGGAGTGTTCCTTGATGTTTCAAAGCGGTTGCCCGCCGAGTTGATTAAGAAGCGTCTTCCATCAATGTGGCACCAGTTCTATGAATTAGCAGGCGTGGATATCACCAAGGAGCCGATGGAAGTGGGTCCGACTTGTCACTATGTAATGGGTGGCGTTGAAGTAGAGCCAGATACTGCCGCTGCGGTTGGAGTGCCGGGCTTATTTGCTGCAGGTGAAGTTGCTGGTGGAATGCACGGCTCAAACCGACTTGGTGGAAACTCACTCTCAGATTTATTGGTTTTTGGTCGTCGCGCAGGAATGGGTGCAGTCGAATACGTCAGGAAAAATGGAGCAAATCCAGTCAGTGACGAGGCAATTGGTAAGGCCGCAGCAAAGATTCAAGCTCCCTTCGATCGTCAAGGTGGCGAGAACTCATACTCGTTACATGCTGAACTTCAAGAAGTCACCCATAACCTTGTTGGAATTATTCGTACTGGCAGTGAACTGAAGGAAGCGATTGCAAAGATTGCAGATATCCGAAAGCGCAGTGCAAATGTTGCAGTAACTGGTGGACGTAAGTTCAACCCAGGCTTCCATTTAGCTTTTGATCTCGACAACATGTTGTTGGTCGCAGAATCAACGGCGAAATCTGCAGATGCACGAGAAGAGTCGCGGGGTGGACATACACGTGATGATTTCCCTGGTATGAATAGCAAATGGCGTCAGGTCAACCACATCTCATCATTTGATGGAGAGAAGGTCAATGTTCGAGCACAAGCGCTACCGCCAATGCCAAAGGAATTGTTTGAACTCTTTGATGTTCACGAGCTGGAGAAATACATGACACCAGAAGAAGTTGCGAAAGGCGGTTCCAACTAATGGCACGCAATATTAAACTTCGGATTTGGCGTGGAGATTCAACTGACGGTGGCCTCAAAGATGTTGTCGTTGAGGCAAATGAAGGAGAAGTTGTCCTCGATGTAATCCACCGCGTTCAAGCGACACAGATGGGTGATTTAGCGGTCCGCTGGAATTGCAAGGCAGGTAAGTGCGGCTCCTGTTCAATGGAGATTAATGGAAAGCCGCGCCTTGCATGTATGACACAAGTCGCATCATTTGGTGAGGACGAAACCATCACAGTGACGCCACTTCGAGCTTTCCCAGTGATCAAAGATTTGGTTACCGATGTTTCGTTTAACTATAAAAAGGCGATGGAAGTTCCTGCATACGAGCACCCAAAGAACCTTGCCCCAGGCGAGGCTCGTATGGAGCAGATAGATGTCGAGCGTTCACAAGAATTTCGCAAGTGCATCGAATGCTTCCTTTGCCAAGATGTGTGCCACGTTGTCCGCGATCACGAAGAGAATAAGAAATCCTTTGCTGGTCCACGATTCTTCATTCGTATCGCTGAATTAGATATGCATCCTCTAGATACATTGCGAAACCGGAAGCAAACTGCGCAAGAGAACCACGGAATTGGTATGTGCAACATTACGAAATGTTGTACTGAAGTCTGTCCGGAACATATTCGTATTACAGACAATGCGATCATTCCTATGAAGGAGCGCGTAGTTGACGTGAAATACGATCCGGTTCGTTGGCTTGGGTCAAAGATTCGTAAGCGCGAGGATATTTCCTAAGTGGAGCAGCTCCACCTGCGCCACCTCCTCCTAGTAGGAGTTGGTGGAGTCGTTGGAGCACTTTCTCGTTACGGCGTCGGTGAAATTTTCTCTGATATCGCTCTCGCAACATTGATTGTTAATCTCTTTGGCGTTGCTATCGCTGCGATAGGAACGTACCGCCTAACACTCACTACGGATCAAAAGCTTCTGTTAATCCCAGGATTTTCTGGTGGCTTCACTACCTATTCTGCCTTCGCACTTCTGCTCTATGACCTAACAATCGCTCAGGCAGGTCTCTATGTAATTGCATCACTTGTTCTCTCGTTGGCAATAATTCGGGCAATTAGAGCGGGCGCTGTATGAGTGCTCCGTTGTTAATTGCGCTTGGCGCTTTTTTTGGTGCGCCACTTCGTTATTACCTTGATCATCAATTTCGTCGTCGCTTCTCTTTTCCGGGTGGAATCTTGCTCGTCAATATTGCAGGCTCCTTTCTCCTTGGTTTGATTTCGAAAGCCTCCTCTGACACCTTGGCGCTTTTTGGTATTGGATTCGCTGGCGCATTTACAACATGGTCAGCTTTCGCACTCGACCTAAACAAGGAATTGCACCACCCCCGCCGTTTCCTTGCAAATGTTTTTGCGACACTCATTCTTGGAATCCTGGCTGCAGGCCTCGGCCGGGCGCTAGCTAGCTAACATATATATGTGAGCGCAAATAATCAGATGCCCTGCGATTTCTGTGGAGTTGCTTATGATCCTGTTGCGACTCGCTGGTTATGTCCGCATTGCCATATGAAGACTAATTGTTGTGACGGTGCTCCATGCCCTGTACCGAGCGAATCCATGCTTCAAGTGAATCAGGATCGCGTGGAAGTTCGCGGCTAAGCACTTCAACGCCATCCTCCGTAACGAGAACATCATCTTCAATCCGTACACCGATTCCTCGATACTCCTCTGGGAAGAGGAGATCATCAGGTTGGATGTAAAGACCCGGTTCAACGGTGAGAACGTGCCCAACTGCTAATTCGCCATCGAGATATTGCTCGCCACGCGCTTTAGCACAGTCGTGAACATCGATTCCCAACATATGGCCGGAGGCATGCACGCTCCAACGTCGATGAAGTCCAACGCTTGGGTCGAGTGATTCTTCAGCGCTAACAGTTAGTACCCCTAGTTTTGCTAAACCTTCAGCGAGAACTTTCATACATGCGTTATTAATGTCGCGATACTTGGCACCCGGTTTAACTGCTTGAATTCCAGCCTCTTGTGCTGCGAGTACGAGCTTGTAGATCTCGCGTTGTGGGGCAGTGAATTTTCCATTGATAGGAATTGTGCGCGTGATATCGGCTGTGTAGTGGCTCTCTACTTCAACTCCTGCATCCAGAAGCAGCAAATCACCCGAGAGAGCTGGTCCATCATTGCGAATCCAGTGCAGAACACACGCGTGTGCACCCGCAGCGGCAATTGTGTTATATCCCAATTCATTGCCATCGATCCGCGCTCGTCGGTAAAAAGTTCCATCAATAACCCGTTCGCCACGGGGATTATCCATCGCTTCAGGTAGCGACTTCACAACATCAGCGAAACCACGGATTGTTGCGTTCACAGCTTTCCGCATCTGCCCAATTTCGTATTCATCTTTAATCAGGCGAAGTTCAGAGAGCGCGATAGCTAGTTGATTATCTTGTTCACTCACCGGTAGAGAGCTATCAAGCTTCTCGTCTTCACCGCGGTGAACGAGTGTTTCCTTTTTATTAAGTAGGAATTCTTCAAGCTCTTTGATATTTCGCGCGTTGATTTGATATTTATTTTTTAGCTCGAGTAGCGATGGATATCGGCCCACCCAAAATTCACCATGGCGGCGATCGCGGTAGAACGTCTCGAGATTTCGATCATTCTTTGGATGAACAAAGAGCGATATGTCATGACCTGTCATGGTGGGCTCAAATAAAAGAATTGATTCCGGAACAATGTCGCCCGCAACCATCCCGGTGAGATGTATGAAGGCAGAATTTGCTCTAAATGTGTAGTCACAATCGTTGTTTCGCACCTTGAACTGTCCAGCCGGAATTAATAACCGTTTACCTGGAAAGAGCGAACTGAGTTTGGCTCGCCGCGCAGCAGCCCAAGGGGCGCTATCTGCTGGAGAGGGAGAATCACTCTGCGGAACTGCCCAGCCTCGTCGCATCAATTCACGGAGCGGCTCAGTGACGGGTAAGTCGTACGAGGTCGTGACAGGTTTTGCGCTATCGAACGTCATTTCGACCAACCCCCATCGCTGCTCATTAAGTTCCAGTTTATCCCTCTGGCCAAACTTGGCTAATCTCCTCTCATGAGCGCAACGAGAGTAATCACCAGCACCAGCCCACAGAAGCCAAGCGATATCGTTTTGGAGGCACCTGCGCTTACTGCGCCCGAAGTCGCTGAGAGAGTCCTTCGCGCTCGAACCGCTCAGAAAGCATGGGGCGAGAATGCAATGGCTCGTGCCGCAGCTCTTCGTGGTTGCGCCGAAGGTCTTCGCGCTCGCAGCGCTGAAATGGCTGCGCTAATTACTCGTGAAGTCGGTAAACCAATTGTTGAGGCTAAGGGCGAAGTAGCTCGTGCGATTGCAATTTTGGATTACAACGCGCAAGCCGCAATCGATCCAATTGGCACAGTTATTCCACCAACGACTCCCGGTTATCTCATGGCTGTTCGTGATCCGTATGGCGTCGCTGGATTAATTACGCCGTGGAATTTTCCAATTGCAATTCCGGTATGGAAAGCAGCCCCGGCGCTCGCCGTTGGAAATGCTGTTGTCATGAAACCAAGTGGAATGGCTATAGGTGTAGCTAAATTAATCGAAGAAATTTTTGCGCAATCTTTACCAAAAGATCTTTTTCAAGTTCTTGTTGGTGGCGCTGAGTGCGGCCAAGCGATTATTGAATTCGCAGATGTCATTTCATTTACTGGTTCATCAGAAGTTGGTTCCCAGATTGTTGCGCAAGCGGCAAAAGCAGGTAAGCCAGTACAAGCAGAGATGGGCGGACAGAATCCGGCAATTGTTCTTCCCGATGCAGATCTAGCTCTCACTGTTGCACACCTATCTAATGCATCGATGAGTTTTGCAGGACAAAAGTGCACCGCGACAAGTCGCATCATCATTGTTGGTGACGATGCGCGTTATAAAGAAGTTACCGATGCGCTCGTCGCGGGAGTTGAGAAACTTGCGCCTAATGATCCGGCAACTGAGGGTGTTCTTGTTGGTCCAGTGATCTCTGATAGCGCACGCGCCGATGTCGAAAGCGCAACCAAGGGTGCTCTCGCGCGTGGTGGAAAGGTTCTGACCGGTGGTGGTCCAGTTGATCGCGATGGTTGGTTCTATGCACCAACTTTGATTGGTGATTTAGGAGCTGATGATCATTTCAATCAAGAAGAAACTTTCGGGCCAATTGCCGGAGTTATCCGTGCAAAGAGCGTGGGTGAGGCGATTGATTCAGCAAATGCAGTCCGCTTTGGATTGACAGGTAGCGTTCACGGTCGAGATCTTGAAGCGACTATCCGAGTCGCGCAATCATTGAAGACTGGCATGGTGAAAGTTAATGCTCCTACCGCTGGCCTTGATTTCCACGCACCTGTTGGTGGCACTAAAGATTCCTCGTATGGCGAGCGCGAGCAAGGAAAAGAAGGTCTTGCTTTCTACTCCTTCATCCGCACAATCACGCTAGGCGCAGGTAGCCGTCGCTTCGAATAACATCATGCGTAGAAAATTTGCATTTTTTGCGGGGTTGGTCTTTTTCTTTGCTATTTTTTCACCGGTTAATCAAGCAAGCGCGTTAACGCCAGCGGAAGTAACACTCGATGCGCTCTCGGTGAAGAAATTTAATGGTTCAGATCTCACACTTATTAAGTTGCTCAATCAAACAAGTACATATACAAAACATTCTGTTACTTATCGTAGCGATGATCTTAAAGTTTCGGGTGTGCTTTACACACCTAAGGGAAAGGGGCCATTCCCTGGAGTTGTCTTGGGCCATGGTTATATCGATACGAAAATTTATAAAAACGGTCAGGGTATGCGGCGAGAGCAAGATTATTTAGCTGCACGTGGTTTTGTTGTGCTACATACTGATTATCGAAATCATTCTTTCGGAGACGATGATCCAGAGAGCCCACTTAAATTTCGTATGGATTACAGCGCAGATGTGATCAATGCAGGCCTAGCCTTAAAAAATTCAAAGATTAGAACTCTCGATAAAAATAAGATTGCATATATGGGACGTTCTATGGGTGGTGGAATCGGATTTAACGTTTCTGTGGCAACAAGCGCCCAAGGGGTTTTCTCGTCTTATGTGCTATTTGCACCAACGAGCGCTAATTATGTTGAGAACTTCAATAAGTGGGGGCGTGGTAATCCCGATCGAGCTAATCCAATTGTGAAGTTTGTTGGGCTGCCTGAAGAGAACCCAGATTTCTGGGCGAGCGTCTCACCAAAGAATTATTGGTCTCAAGTGAGCGCTCCGATGATGATCCACCATGGGGATAAGGATGAGAGCTGTCCGGTGCGATGGGCGCGGGCTGCCACCAAAGGTTTAAAGAGCGCGGGTAAGGCGGTCACCCTCCACATTTACCGGGGTGAGGGGCATAACTTGATGGCTGGCTGGCCCAAGGCGATGGCCAGGAGCGTCGAGTTTTTCAATCAGAATTGGTCGATTAAGCCAGAGAGTCAGTG
>JBEGVX010000013.1:0-3130 GCA_041178105.1 Actinomycetota bacterium | reverse complement strand
CTAGTTCTAACCCAGCGGCGGCAGTTGCTGCGGCGCTAGTAGAAATAGCGCAGGTAATCCCCGTTGTATGAAGCCATCGGGATTGGGCAATCACGCTCACATCAAGATCTTCTGGACGCATCAATGAAGCAGAAGCGCCCTTTCGCAGATAGCTCGCTTCGACTGGAGCTGTTGTTCCCGGATTTCGAATCATCGCGCTACTAAAACTATCGACCCGCTTTACCCCTGAAACATCGACGCCTTCTGCAGCAAAATCAGCGAGAACTGCGCTCCCTAATTGATCGTTACCCATCAAAGTGAAGAAATGTGCAGAGAGACCAAGCCTGGATACGCCGACAGCAACATTGCCTTCGGCACCTGCCGTACTTCGCGTGTACGTACGAGCAGTGAGCACTGAATCAGTATCACTAGCAAGGAAGAGCGCCATCGCCTCCCCGAAGGTATAGAGATCAGGCATTCGCACCCGTTGCAGATTTTGCGGCAAATGTGAAGGTATTTGTAACCTTCCCTTTAACACCGGGAGTAGCGATAAATGTCATGCCTGCTTCAGGCGCTTCACCAGCCGCATCATCATCACGCGCGCTAGTGATAATCAATTGATCAAGATTTGCTCCGGCAAAAGCACCAGAGGTGATTCGGCGAGCTGGTAAATCAATCTGTTCAATTAACTTCCCACTCTGGCCATCAAAACATCGGATTGCAGAGCCTTCCCAGAATGCGACCCAGAGATTGTCATTGGCATCCATGCAGAAGCCATCAGGCATTCCAAATTCGTCGGGAAAGTTAATAAAGGTGCGACGATTTTTAATATCCCGCTCTTCAACATCGAATTTATCTACACGACGAAGTGGCGTATCGACATAAAACATTGTTTTTTGATCGACGGTCCAATCAATGCCATTGCTAATTGTGACATCACCAAAGAGGCGACGGATATGTGTGCCACCTTTTTGTAATTGATAGAGCGCGCCAGCATTTGTTTCAAAGTCATACGTCATAGACCCTAAGAAGAGATCGCCCCATGGTGCGACCTTGGCATCGTTCCATCGTAAATTTTTATTTGCCAAATAGCCATCGGCTTCTACTCGACCGGGAACTTTTCGATAATTTCCAGAGAGATCGCGTACATGTGGGCCGTGCGCTGTGCCGAGTAGCTCGCCACCTTCGGCGAGCGGAATAACAAAACCAACATCTTCTGGCGTTTGGTACTCCCCAATTTCGCCACTCTCCAAATTTCGCCAACGAACAGCCTTGCCATAAATATCTACCCACATCACGTGGTTGTTCTTCTCGCCGGATGAGGTAGGCCCCTCACCAAGAACATTCCGACGGGAATCGAATACTTCTGCCTTCAGCGCCATGATTAGAAGCCTCTCACTATCGCACCGTTACCCAGTAGCCTAGGGCTACTTTAGAGGAGGAGAAAATGGCAGCACAGTCTCTGGCGTCGGCCCTCGCCTCCCTTTTAGGCGCCGACCGCGTACTTGATGATGCAGCTGCGCGTGAGGCATATAGCCGAGATGCCACTCCGTTATTTAAAGGGCTCCCCGAAGTGATTGTCGCCCCGCACTCCACCGCGGAAGTCAGCGAGGTCGTGAAGTTTGCCCGAAGCACCAAGACGCCAATTATCGCCCGTGGCGCAGGAAGCAATCTCTGTGCGGCAACTGTTCCACTTAATGGCGGAATTGTTTTGAGCATGATGCAGATGAAGCAGATTCTTGAAGTCTCTCGAAACGAAATGTTGGCGGTAGTGCAACCTGGAGTATCAACTCAACAACTCGATGATGCGGTTGCAAAAGAAGGGCTGATGTATGTTCCCGACCCTGGTTCTAAGACTGTCTCCACTTTAGGCGGCAATGTTGCAACAAGCGCCGGTGGTTTACGTGGATTGAAATATGGCACAACCAAGAATTACATCCTTGGATTGGAAGCGGTACTGGGCACTGGCGAAATTATTCGAACGGGTGGACGCCTTGTTAAAGATGTTGCCGGATATGACATCACACGTTTGCTCATCGGTAGCGAGGGAACGTTGGCGATCTTCACAGAGATCACGACTGTGCTCAGCCCTCGTCCTAAATCTTCTAAATATGGAGTGGCATATTTCAATAACCTCGCTGAAGCCTCAGTTGCTGTTGATTCAATTGTCGCTAGCGGGATTTTGCCTGCTACGCTCGAGTTTCTCGATAACACCTGCATTAAAGCGGTCGAAGATTTTGCCCACCTTGGCCTAGATAAAGAGGCTGGTGCGCTCTTACTTTTCGGTGATGATGGCGGCGCTGAGAGCGTAGAAAAAGCAGTCGCAGAAATGGCAGAAATTTCCAGCGCAGCGCGTGGAGTTCGCGCAGTGACGCTCGCACCTGATGTCGCTGCGGCAGATGCGCTCCTCTATGCACGCCGTTGCTCCCTTCCAGCCTTAGCTCGCCTTGGTTCGATGTCAATCCTTGAAGATATTTCCGTACCACGACCACAACTCAGCAGAGCTGCCGAAGCAATTGAGGGAATTGGTGAGAAATACTCACTATTAATTGGCACCTTTGGCCACGCTGGTGATGGCAACCTCCATCCAACAATTGTGATCAATAAAGATGATGCTGATGAGGTAGCTCGAGCCGAAAAGTCATTGGCTGATATTTTCAATCTTGCTCTTGATCTTGGCGGCACTATTACCGGCGAACATGGAGTGGGAAGTGCAAAACTCCCCTACCTAAAAGAGAAACTCGGTGATGTTTCACTGGGGCTGCATCGAAATATCAAATCGGTTTTTGATCCAGATGGAATTCTCAATCCAGGTCGCGTGGGTTCATGAGCGCCGAGCGCCCCGAAGGGAAATTCACTCAATCAAAACTTGATCGATGTATCTCGTGCGGATACTGCCTTCCTGCTTGCCCTACCTATCAATTAACTGGTGAAGAGCAATCATCTCCTCGGGGGCGAATCACGTTGATGCGCGCGCTACAAGATGGGCGTCTACCGTTCTCTGATGAAGGGGCAACCGAGCAAGCCTCGTTTTGTTTAGGCTGTCGCGCCTGCGAACCGGTCTGTCCTGCAGGCGTTGAATATGGCGTGCTTCTTGAAGAGTGGCGCGATATCACCTGGCGTGGCCGAAAACGACCACTCATTATTAAAG
>JBEGVX010000012.1:0-16479 GCA_041178105.1 Actinomycetota bacterium | reverse complement strand
TCGCTGAGGAGAGGCTCTTGATTTGAGCAGTGAAGGATGTTGTCAACTCAGTCACGGATGACTGGATGGTGGTAACAGCCTTGGAGAGTGTTGCCACGGTGTCAGAGACAGCCTTGACGTCGCTCTTCACTGCATCGAGTGCTGGGTTAGCTGCAGTTGTACCAGCAGCAACCGTTACATCGAGAACAGCGGATCGAACTGGTGCAGCAGCGCCTGTTGGAGCTGTGTAGCCAGTTGCCCATGCGTTGGTGGTTACACCGTTTGTGACGGTGACCTTACCGGTTCCACCAGCAACGTTACCGAGGTAGGTGATTGTTGCAGTTCCTGCAGCACCTGTTCCGGTTGTTGTTGAGGATTGCATTCCACCAAGAAGGATTGCGCCTTCTGCAGCAACAGCGAGATCGCCGGCAGCGGTGTCAACGACGTTGCCGAAGACATCCTTAACAGTTGCAACGATTGTTGCATATGCTCCGCCATCAATCTTTGATGTTGCGCTAGCAAGTGAGATTGAATAGAAGTCAGTAGCTTGGTTGTAGAACCAGATGCTAACGGTACGTGTCAATCCACCAGAGGTGATTGTGACAGTTCCGACACCAGTCTTTGTTCCGTACACATAAATAGCTGTTGCGTTAGCAACTGTTGCTGTTGCAGCTCCTGCTGACCAGAGTGTGGTTGAAGCAGTTGGTGCAGTGGTAAGGAACTTAACGCCTTCTGAACCTGAGTAGGAAACAGAGTTAGCAGGAGTTGCAGTGGTGGTCAATGTGACAACCTCTGCAGTGGCTCCAGCTGTACCTGTTACAGCTGCGGTCGAGACGGTGTAGACCTGGTCACCAGCGACATCATCAGCAAATCCATCAGATGGCACGAGAAGTGCTGGGTAGATGGTTTGATCGGTTGCAGCGGTGGTTCCAACAGCAGCAACGAGTGGTGTTGTACCACCAGTTGAGCCAGTGATTGCTACTGAAAGTCCGGTGATGACACCATCGGTTGAGTAGGTGATCGTTACAACAGCGTCATCAGCAACTGCGGCACCGATTGTTGGAACAACCTGTACGGAGTATTGCTCAGATGAACCTGATGCAAGTGTTGATGCGTTGGTCGCATTAACTACTGCAGTTCCATCAGCTGCTGTTACAGCAGAACCGATAACAGTTCCACCAGCAACTGTTGCTCCACGGAGCAAACGAACAGTGTGTCCTGCGCCAAGAGCGCGGGAGAACTGATCCTTAACGGTTACGGTGATTGCAGTTGTTGCACCGAGCTTAGCGATGATTGAACCGCTTGGAGATTGTGTGATTCCAGCTGCTGCAAGGCTTGGAGCTGTCTGTGTAAGAACAGCAGTGAGGCCAGCAACATCAGCATTCACAACATCTACCTGGGAAATGGTGAGTGTTGCACCAGCAAGAAGCGCGTTTCCATCAAGTGTGAAGGTCACGGTTGCAGTGCGTGTTCCTGTAGCAGGTGTAGTTGCATTTACATATGCAGTTGCGGAAGTTCCACCGTTGAGTGTTCCTGCAGAAGCAACACCCTTGAAGCGGTAGGTCGTTGCGTTAGCTGCCATAAGAACTGTAACAGTTACAGAAGAAGTTCCAACTGGAATTGCAGCTGTGATATCGCTGTTATCGACATCTCCGTCACCATCCGCATCAGTTACGTTAGCTGGTGAGGTAACAGCGAATGAGGTGTTGTTGCCTGCTGCTGCAGGTGCTGCACCCTGAGCTGGAACAGCAGTGTTATCAACAACTGTTGAATCAGTTGTGATAGTTGCTGTTGCAGCAGTCAAACCGGCAAGAGTTCCACCAGGGGTGAAAGTTACGGTTGACGCTGTTGAAGCTGTTGCAGGAGCGGTGTAGATAACATCAGCAGTTCCGTCAAAGATCTCAACATCACTGATTGATACGTTATCTGCGCTACCTGTTGAAGTTCCGTCAGTTACAGCAATTGTGTCAAAGACACCGAGCTGAGTTGTACGTGCAGCCGAGTCTTTAGCAGTTACGGTAACAGTGGTGTTTCCGCCTACTGAAGATGTCGCTGTGGTTGCTGATAGAGATACAGATGCTGGAACACCAGTGGTGGTGAAGTCAAAAGTGGTATCCAATGTGTCACCTGAGGCGTCGGTGTAACGGATAGTTCCGATATAACGACCAGCTGCATCAGCAGCAACGAAGAAGGTAACTACACCGGTCGCTGCAGCTGCGGTACCAGTGGTTACTGGAGCAGGTGTGCCGAGAGTTGCTACTTCAAGAGTGTTTGCAACTTCAGTAAATGAAGCGCCAACAGTTGTAGCAGCTTGAGTTCCAACGACAGCAAGTTTTGCTGCAGCCGAAGGAGCTGAAGTCAACGTGACAGTAACATCATCGTTAGCAGTAAATGCAAAATCTGCACCTGACTGAGTAAGTGTTACAGCAGCATATGGAACCTTGTCGAGGTTTGTTCCGTCAGACTTGGTAACACGTACTGGTGAAACAGTCGCAGCTGTTGCTGATGTGTAAGCAACCGCAAAAGCTGGAACTGTGGAAACGAGTCCAAAGCCCAAGCCTGCTACTGCAACAAGAGCGATCTTGCTCTTGAGAGTTTTTAACATTTGTTTCCTTTCGAAACTAGTCGCTCCCAGGAATCTCCCAGGAACGGCTGGCGAAAACGGGACTTCTCATGAACCATGAGACGGCAGGCAAAAGAGATTTACGTGATGTAACGAAAAAACTAGGCAGAACTACTGCGGAAGACCCATACCTCGCAAATCGGCGAAACCGTTCTTTTCTTCACTATCGGTCATCGCCCAAATCACCCGTAAACCAGCGAGTGATCCGGGGCCATCGGTAAGAGGTTTCTCGCCTGTGGCGATGCAATGGGCGAAATGTTCAAGCTCACCTTGGAGGTATTTGGATTCACCCTCCATCGCAAGGATTACTTCGGCATCTTTGGGATCAGGAGAGAGCGTGCCGCCGATGCCACCTGCAGGTGGTGTGCCTTTGAAGCCATGGTGAGCGTAGAGAACACCGCCGGTGATGTCGGCCTCTAACATTCCGCGTTCGCAGTGGGCGTGGATGGCATAACCATGACGAGTGGCGCGAGCGCCCCAGGTGCCGAAGTGATGGCCGATAGAACCGTTTGCGAATTTAATAATTGCATCGCTTGTTCCCTCTTTCTCCATCCACTCCGTTTGATTACGCGTTCCCACATGCACACCAAATTCTGGTTCGCCAAGGAACCAGAGAAGTAAATCGATGTAGTGGCAACCGTGTGAGAAGAACTGGCCACCCCCTAATCGTTTTGCCTGCACCATCCACGAATCTGCTGGTGGTTTAGTGAGTTGTTCGGTGAAGATGCCAACATGAAAAACTTCGCCGAGAAATTTCTTATCGAGAAGCTCTTTGAGTTTTACTACTAATGGTTGATAGCGCATTGGATAGGCAACCATCAAAGTTTTCTTGGTTTCTTCACTTGCTTTAATGAGATCGCGGCACTCTTGCTCGGAAATAGCCATCGGTTTTTCCATCAAGACATGTTTGCCTTGCGCGAAGGCAGCCATTCCTTGTTCGTGGTGGAGGTCGTGGGGAGTGGCGATGAGAACTGCATCTACATAAGGCCAGATTTCACGATAATCGGTAGTAGCAAATTCCGCATTGAGGATTTGTTGCGCCTCTTTTGCTTTATCAAGGTCGATATCAACGGTGGCGGTTACCTCTATCTTTCCTGCAAGCGAATCGAAGACTTCGCGGTGATTTGAGCCCATAATTCCGCAACCGATAATGCCTAGGCGTATCGCTCCCATAGGCCCAATCTAATAGGCTCGGGGGTATGGCTATGGAATCGCTCTCACTTGCAGGTCTTCGTGCCCTCGTCACCGGAGCAGGCACTGGAATCGGAAAACAAATCGCCTTGGGCTTTGCCGAGGCAGGCGCTGATCTCGTTTTTGTAGGTCGTCGTTTAGAACCACTCGAGACTGTTGCGGCTTTGGCGCGCGATAAGTATGGCGTCTCAGTGCAGTGCATCGCAGCTGATATCACTTCGGCGGAAGATTGCGCGCGGTTAGGTTCTGAAGCGGGGAAGATTGACATTTTATGTAATAACGCCGGCGCATCGATTTATGGAAAGTGGCAGAGCATTTCGATGGAAGATTGGCGCCAAGTTTTCGCGGTCAATGTTGAAGGTCCGTGGCGGCTATGTCAGATTTTCGCGCCGAAGATGGCAGAGCGTGGTTTTGGTCGAATTATCAACATCGGTTCGGTTTATGGCATTCAAGGTGGTAACCCTGCGCTCTATCCTGGAATGGATTGGGATATCGCGCCGTACTTTGTTTCTAAGCACGCAATCCATGGCATTGCCCATTACTTAGCGCCGTGGCTTGCAAAATCTGGCGTCACTGTGAACACGCTCCACCCTGGTGGTTTTGCTGGAAGTGAGATGAATGAGAAGGCGATGAGCGAACGCACATCGGGGTTAAGTGAAATGGAGCAGCGCTTTAACGCTGCGGTGCCAATGGGGCGCATCGGCGGTCCTGATGACATCAAAGCTGCTGCGGTCTTTATGGCATCACCTGGTTCGAAGTACATGACGGGGCAAGAGGTTGTTGTGGATGGAGGATGGTCGGCATGGTGAGTAGTGGGAAAAAAATTCGGATTGGTATTGCTGCCTTCTCGCACGAGAGCAACTCTTTTGCCTATCAACCCGCCTCTCTCGACAAGTGGAAAGAGTGGGGGATCTTGTATGGCGAAGAGATTCGCGCCGAGTATGAAACTTCCAAGGCATCGATTGCCGGATATTACGGCCGCCTGCGCGATGAGGCTGATGTTGAGTTAGTTCCCCTTGTTTTCGCCCGGTTAATGCCGATGGGGCCGATCACCAAAGAGGCAACGGAGTTTCTCTTTAGCGAGATTTTGCGATTAGTTGCTGAGGAAGGGCCGTGGGATGGGTTATTACTTCCCCTTCATGGCGCTGCGGTGAGCGATAAATATCTCGATGCTGATGGTGAAATTTGCGCGCAGATCCGCGATTTAGTTGGCGATGATGTGGTGATAGGTGCCTCTCTTGATATGCACGCCAATGTTTCGCAGAAGATCGTTGAAGAGTGCGATGTGGTCACGATTTATCAAACCAATCCGCATATTGATACTTACGAACAAGCGGTCCATTGCGCTGATTTAGTTTTGCGAACTATTCGTGGAGAGATTAACCCCACGATGTATCTTGCTGATCCACCATTGCTAGTGAACATTTTGTCGCAAGGCACAAGCGATGAACCGATGGCTGAGTTACTTCGCGTTGCGGAAGGTGAATGGAAGAAACCTGGTGCACTCTGGGTCGGAATCGGCGAGGGGTATCCATACGCCGATGTTCCTGAGATGGGAATGACATTCCTTGCAATTACCGATGGCGACCCTGCATTAGCAAAAGAGATCGCTGATGTTGTTGCAAATCGTGCCTGGGAGTTGAAAGTTGAGTTACAAGGAAGTTCAACTTCAGTGCGCGAAGCGTTAGAGCGTGCAAGTAAGGCAAGCGCTGAGCAATTAGCAAAAGGCCCCGTGGTGTTATTTGATGTCGGAGATAACGTCGGCGCGGGAACGCCCGGGGATTCCACTTATGTTTTGCATGAAGCCAGGGCGCTTGGTGTTCGTGGCGTAACGCAAGCGTTGCGCGATGCCGATGTTGCTGGGCAATGTCACAAACTTGGCGTGGGCGCGACCTTCACTGGTGAAGTCGGCGGCAAGTGCGATGACCTCCATGGCAAACCATTTCCGATTACTGGCGTCATTACTTCAGTGAGCGATGGCAAGTATGAAGAGACCAAGCCAGTGCATGGAGGTTTTCGCTTCTTTGATGATGGACCAAGCGCCGTTATCAAGAGCGAGGATGGCTTTACGATTTTGGTGACGACTTTCCCCGCGATGAGCGCGAGCCTTGATCAATTCCGCGCATCGGGCGTTGATCCGGTGAAAGAGAAGATCATGGTGGTGAAGGGAGTGCATTCACCTCGTCCTGCCTATGAACCAATCGGCAGCGAGTTGATTTGGCTTTCGACCGCAGGCGCATCAACCGCGGATCTTTCGACCTTTACCTACAAGAACATCCGCAAGCCGCTCTATCCACTGCAGAAAGACGCGACGTACACCCCGTAAAAATAGGAAACCCACTGCTGTTTTACGTAGTCTCGACATCCGTGTAGGAGAGTGAATCTTTCAATCCAAACATTTCAGGTAATCAAGTTCGTCTAATCGAGTATTCCAGACTTTATGTTTTTCAGGTTTTAGTTCTCTACTACGACGATTGTCTTTTGTATACCAAGAGAAAGTTTCGATTTTCGCACTTCCCAAAGCGCAAGCTTCATCAATCGCTGGAATTAAGTCCGAATCTTGAGAAGCGAGTATTACCAAATCAAATTTCTTTGCTTCTCGTACCAACGCAAGTGCGCAGAGCACATCAATGCCTTTTTCTCTCCGGCGGATTACAATCTTACTTCCACTTTCGTCCAAAATTATTTTGCCAGTCTCATCCCTTTGAAAGTCATACTTTAAAGGTCGGTGATAAATGGAAACTTTTGAATCCTGTTCCCATTTTGCTTTCTGTGACCATGCTTTTGCATTTTGCTCAGGATCATAAGTGGGTGAAGGTAGTCCACTAAATACTATTACCTGACCTAAAATTGCCTTATATTTTTCGCTTTTTTGATTTAGTTCTCTTTTGATTAGTAATTGTTCGGAAAATTTCAGAGGATTAATGCTCAAAGACTTATTCTGTAAAGAATGCCTAAATAGATTTAGGCCAACCAAATTCACATTTTGGTAGTCAATCACAAATGCTGTTCTTAACATTTAATCGCAATTAGAAAGCCCCACCATTCCCGGAGGAAGGTGGGGAGTCGAGTTAAAGTATGACATAACGAAGGAATTTTTTCACTACTAGATTTGTGTTCGAAATAAATATTAAAATTTGTGGACAGATATAAAAGGCCCCACCATTCCCGGAGGAAGGTGGGGATTTACAAGATAGATTTTAACGGGTAATAGAAAGCCCCACCAGGCCCGGAGGACGGTGGGGAGTAGAGAAAAATTATCTCATTTGAGCAGAAATTTGTCAGCAATTACTCTCCGTAATTGAAATGTAAAAGTGGCTACTAAAAGTATGTTTCGATGATGTCGGTGATGGTGTAGTTCTTATCGACAACCACCATATTTCGCCACTTATCAAAAGTAGTACAGGGGTGCGCAATTCCGAAGGAGATTAAATCTCCTAATGCCACGCTCGCGCCTTCAGCAAGATTTAAATACAAGTGCTGATCGTTCATCGTGTGCGTACTCATCCCCGTCGCCGGTTCAAAAGTAGTTCCACCCTTGCGGCGAATGAGCTTTGGTACGGGCATCGAAACATCAAAGGAAGAGTCGCGCTTTCCTAGCCCCACGATTGCGCGGGTGGGCTCTGGAATCGAAAGGACTTCGCCCCAGACATCAATAGCAGAGTGGAAATGGGGGAGATCTACCGAGGGATCCTTCACCCGAGCATCTGGAGAACCAAAACCATCATCGTGCGTGAGGTAGCAACCTGAGCGCAGAACTTTCCGTACCGGCTTACTCAAGGAAACGGGCGAGAACTTTGCAATTACGCGATCAAAATAATTACTCCCACCAGCGGTGAGGACAACTTCTGGCGTCTTCACAAAAGCGCCAAGTGCATCAATCTCTCTCACCGTCTCAACAATCAAATCAAGAAATGCATCAACGCCATCGAGCACAGTCTTACCTTCAGGGGCGAGCGCTACTCCTTCAAAACCAGAAATCCCTCGAAGAACTAAGTGATCTGATGCGGCAACAGCTTTCGCTACTTCAAGCGCAGTCTCTTTCGAGCGAGCACCGGCGCGACCACCCTTAATTCCCATCTCAATCAACACGTTGAGTGGACGTGATGGCTTAAGCGGAGCAAGAACATCATTGAGAAGTTTTACTCCCGCAACCGAATCAACATACATCAATAGATCAAAGTTTTTATCGCGATTGAGCGTCTTAGAAATCCATTTAATAATCGTGGGGTTAACAACTTCGTTGGTAAGAATAACTCGCGGTACGCCCATCGAATAGAAAGTGCGCATCTGCCAATTGCTCGTTGCGCTAATTCCCCAAACGCCATCAACTAATTGCATGTCAATCAAAGTTGGCGACATATTTGTTTTTCCATGTGGCGCAATCTCAAAACCATGGCGCTTGCAGTACGCCATCATCTCTTTACTGTTGTACTCCATCTCTTCTTGAGTGAGCACCGCAATCGGATAATCAATCGCATCCGAGAAGATTGATTTGCCCTTTGCTTTGCCCCATCGATGGGTAGGAGCAAAACCTTTAGGGCGAAATCCGCGAGTGATAGCTGGTCTTTTTCGGATGATTCTCATAGCGCTGAAAGTACCTTCCCTGCTCGAACTTCGCTTTGAACGCCACCAGCAACAGCAACTTTCCCGTTGACGATGACGTAATCAATACCAACTGGCGGTTGCCCTGGCTGCGTAAAAGTTCCCTTATCGCTAACCGTCTCTGGATCGAAAGCGACGATATCGGCTGCTTTTCCAACATCAAGGGTGCCGCGATCGTAAATGCCCATATGCGCAGCAACTTTTCCACTCATCTTGTAGATGATTTCCTCAAGTGGCAAGTCATTTTTCTCGCGACCAATAAAACCAAGGGCGCGGGTAGCAGCGCCGTAAGAGCGTGGGTGGGGTAGCGCTTTAGTTTGTTTAAATGCAATCGCCGAACCATCAGAACAAATCATTGAATAGGGCGAGCGAATAAAGGTGCGCATATCTTCTTCTGTGCGATAAAAGAGAACGACCATCACGCGATTACCACCTAAGCGACAGAGCTCAAGGACTAAGCGTTCTGGCGTTACATTTCGCTTGCGCGCTGCCTCATCAATTCGTTCTCCGGGTTTGGTATCGAGTAAACCTTCAGTAGCAGAGAGCATCACGCGATCCCACTGCCATGGAATCTCTAGCGCCCCCCAACCTTTAGCTAAATCTTTCTCTGCACGCGCAAAGTTCTCCGGATTTGATAACCGCTCTGCCATCGCGTCAACGCCATCTGCCTGCACCCATGCCGGAAGATATTGAGTGAGCGCGCTACTGGAAGCATCGTATGGATAGACATCAAAACAAGCATCCACGCCATCGTTCACAGCGTTAGCAAAGAGATCACACCACTTACCTGCCATGCCCCAGCGATGTGGTTGATTAATCGCAGCATGGGAATATTGCACGCGAACACCTGAGCGGCGCCCGACCTCTAACGCTTCATTAACAACGCCAAAGAAATCATCATCGCCCAAGATGTCGTAATCACGGGCATGCGATGCATAAACACGATTATGTTTCTTTAGGACTTTGCCTAGTGCTACCAGTTCATCGATATCGGCATAACGCGATGGCACATAGGTAAGTCCCGTCGACATACCAAAGGCACCTTGCGCTAACTCGCGCTCCAAGAGCTCTTCCATCTTTGCTAAATCAGCGCCCTTAGCGCCACCTTCTTTTAATCCCATTGCAGCGATCCGTAAATTCCCATGGCCCACCAAAGGAGCGTTATTTTGGGCTATTCCGCGCTTCTCTAGCGTTGCACGATAGCCATCAAGATCACTCCACGAGATATCGCTCTCTTGATAGCCACCACCGGTGAAATCCATTCCTTGCAGATGGGCAGTGTGTTCTGCCATTCGTTCACGATTAATCGGCACTGGCCCAAAAGCACAGTTACCCGAGACATCTGTGGTTACCCCTTGAAAGAGTTTTGATTCACAGCGACCATCAAGTGCCATCGATAAATCAGAATGAGTGTGAATATCTATAAACCCAGCTGAGATAGCTGGCGCTTCAATATTTTTCTTGCCGGTAATTTTTTCTTTGCCAACGTAAGTGATTTCCTCACCGGTGACGCCAACATATCCGGTAAATGGTTTTGCGCCAGTTCCGTCGTAAATCAGACCAGAGAGCGCAATGTCGTAATCATTAGATTGGGGGCTCACTTCATCATCCAGCCACCATCAACGGTGATGGTCTGTCCGGTAATAAAACTCGATTGATTACTAGCAAGAAAAACAAATGTTCCTGCTAAATCTTTTGCATACCCACGAACCTGCAGCGCTTGCTTTGCATAGACCGCTTCTTTCACTGCTTCAGGATCGGGATCAAACTCAATCTCCCACTCGGTGCGAATCGCACCAGGTGCTACGCAATTCGCACGCACACCTTCAGGACCTAACTCACGAGCAAGCGCGCGCGTTAATCCGATCACCGCCATCTTTGAGGTGACATAAAGCGCGTTGGCGTTATTGCCGTTATGGGCAAGAATCGAAGAGACAGTAATAATGGAACCTTGCGTGGCGACTAAATCGGCTTTCGCCTCTTTCGTCATCAACCAAGTCGAACGGACATTGACGTTATTGATCAAATCCCAATCAGCAACAGAGTATTGATCAAAAGGTGAACGCCAATTTGCTGCTGCATTAGCAACAATGGTGCTAATTGGCCCAAGCGCTTCACGCGCAGTGCGAATAATTGCACCAGGATCTTCAGCGCTCGCTAAATCACCTTTAATCGCAATTGCTTTCACGCCAGTAGCAGAAAGCTCAGCTGCTAACTCGTGCGCAAGTTTTTCCATTTCAGCGCTTGGCGCATAAGCAAGGGCAACATCGGCACCTTCAGCTGCAAAGGCGCGAGCAACGGCAGCGCCAATACCGCGAGAAGCCCCAGTAATTACCGCTTTCTTACCAGCAAGCCGTTTTACTGAAGTCTCCATGGTTGCAGTCTAGAACTCTGGCTAGAACTTGATTAAGCCGCGCCCTGCGCCACCTTTTGCGAGGACGTCAAAGGCCTTTGTCGCCTCATCGAGTGAGTAGGTCGCAGTAAGGAGTGAATCAAGATCAAGTTTGCCGGTCATGTAGAGCTCAATGAGCATCGGAAATTCTGTTGCAGGATTTGCAGAACCATATTTACTTCCGCGCATACCGCGCTCACCGCGCAAGATATGGAAGATCGGATCAATAGTCATCTTGTCGCCGTTACCAGGTGCGCCAAGAATAATGAGCGTTCCACCAGGTCCAAGAATATTTAGACCGTTTAGGAATGCAGGCACGCTACCAACAGCGCCAATTGCATGATCAACACCGTGCGGAACAATCTTAAATACTTCTTTCTCTACATCAACTTTCTTTGGGTTGATGGTGTGCGTTGCACCAAGTTTCACTGCCATCTCTAGCGCAGCATCGCTGGTATCAATCGCAATAATTGGATTAGCGCCAACAACGCGCGCACCTTGAATGGAATTAAGACCAACGCCACCGCAACCAACAACAGCAACGCTATCGCCAGGTCGAGCAGCAGCTGCATTAGTTACAGCGCCAAAACCAGTAGTAACCGAGCAACCAATAAGCGCAGCTTTCTCAAGCGGCATATCTTTTCTAATTTTGATTGCAGATGTTGCTGGCACCACTACATAGGGAGCATATGTCGCTGGGCCATAGTGAAGAACTGGCTTACCAGTTTCTACATCAGTAAATCGTCCGGTGTTATCAAAACCAATCGCACCAAAGGGTGAAGGTCCGTAGCAATAGGCAGGCTTGCCGCGTAAACATTGCGCGCAAGTTCCGCAATTAAGTAGCCAGGAGATAATCACGTGATCGCCAGGAACAAGTGTGGTCACTGCAGAACCAACAGACTCAACAACTCCTGCGCCTTCATCGCCAAGAATCATGGGCATTGGTGTCTCATGCGATCCGTCATATGCATGTAAGCAGGAGTGGCAAACGCCAGAGGCTGCCATCTTCACGCGCACCTCATGCGGCGCAGGATCAGCAACTGCAACCTTCTTCATCGGCATTGGAGTATTTGCTGCGACGAGGACCGGAACTTCCATCTCAAGGCTTGCCATCTGCGCTCCTTATATATAGGCGGTATTCCAATAGGTACGTGAGCCTATTGCCGGCTAATTCCGCGAGCAATAACCATTTCGCCCAGCGAAACATCGGAGCCATCTCGATAGGGTAGAAACCATGGCGATCTGGGTCTGCGGCGAAGCGCTCATCGACAAGATCACCTCAGGTGGTGAAGTGCGTGAGATACCTGGCGGTGGGCCGGCCAACACGGCGCACGCGCTCGCACGCCTGGACTTAGCGAGTGAATTTATCGGCGGCCTCTCAACAGATTCCTACGGCCAATTAATGCGTGAGCAGTTCACTGCGTCAGGGGTGGGATTGAAGTTCACACCGACACATGAACTACCCACCTGTACTGCAAATGTCACCATCGCATCCGATGGCAGCGCAAGTTATATCTTCATCATAGATAACACTGCGACTTTTGCTTACGATGAAAAACATTTGCCATCAATCGAAGAAGAGTTAGCGAAAGAAGAAGTTGATGCGATTTACTTTGGCACCCTTGCTGCAATAGTCGAACCAGGAGCGAGCGTACTTTTTAATTGGATGAAACTTGCTGTTGGGAAAGTACCAATTATCTTTGATCCAAATATTCGCCCAACTGTGTTGGGAGATCGAGAGAGGTATCAAGCTTCGGTAGCGCGATTTTTGCAGATTGCAGATGTTGTCAAAGCAAGTATTGATGACATTGGTTGGCTCTATCCCGATATGCATGAATTTGAAGTGGCTAAGAGTTGGTTGGATCACGGGGTAAAACTTGTTGTCATCACACGAGGTGAAAACGGATTAGTCGGCATCACTGCAGAACACGTCATTGAAGTTCCTGGAATTGAAGTAGAGGTGGTCGATACCGTTGGCGCGGGCGATACCGTCGGTGCAATTCTGGCTGAGGGAATCGTCACACATGGCTTCGAGAGAGCGCTAACTGTCGAGCTTTCGCACATTCTTCATCGTGCTGTGCAAGCATCAGCACTTACATGCTCTAGACAAGGGGCCCAACCACCATATAAGAAGGAGCTATGAAACAACTTATCCAGGGTGAAGAAATCACCGTAGAAATCGATCTTGATAATGGCGCACGGCTCTCTTCAGTGAAATGGGATGGTCGGGAATTTTCGGTACAGCGTCGCGACAACCCACTCTGGTGGGGTTGGTATCCGATGGTGCCGTGGGCTGGGCGCATTCTCAATGGAAAGCTCCGTCGCGCAAATGGCGAAGAGGTCCAACTTCCTACAGATGTGATTCCACCGCATGCTATTCATGGATTTGGTTTTCAGATGCCATGGCGCGATCTTGGCAATGGTGTAAGTCGCGTTGATTTCACCGGTGCATATCAAGGTGCCAGCGCAGAGCTTCGCGTCACTGTAGATAAGAATGTTCTGAATTATGAGTTGGAGTACATACCCGGCACTTGCGATCTTCCAGGTTGGGTAGGAATTCATACCTGGTTTCCACGGTGGATTGGTGATGACGCGGCAAGGGCAGAAGTTATTTTTGATGCGGAGAAACAATTAGCCGTTGATGAGACTTTGATGCCTAATGGAGATTTTCTACCAGCGCTTACTCCACAACCTTGGGATGATGTTTTTTATAAGCCAAAGGGAACGCCAACAGCGTTATGGAAAGGTGGCGCGCGGTTAGAAGTTACTTCACCCACGCCATGGTGGGTCGTCTACACGTTGGATAGCGAAGGTGTCTGCATTGAGCCGCAAACTTCGCCTCCTAACTCTCAAAATCTTGCAGCCAAGTTAGGTCTTGATTTAAATAAGGCTCATCTACTGCAGGCGAAATTTACATTCTTGAAAGATTAATTGGCGCATTAATTCGGTAACGAGTTTGGAGTACAAGTGAAGCGCGAGACAAGTGGTGGTTTCACAAGTCATGAGTTACTCGCTGAGGAAGAAGAGTTAATTTTTCCTAAGCTTGAGATTAGTGATGCCGTTGCACTTGGTGAGATTGCCGTGAAACTCGCACGCGCGAAGAACTTGCCCGTTGCCATTGAAGTGCGAATTGATGAGTGGGTGGTCTTTCACGTCTCACTACCAGGAACAAAGCCAGAGAATGATTGGTGGATTGCGCGAAAGGCTCGAGTAGTTGCCAGCGATGGTCACTCTTCGATGTATGAGCGAGTTGCTGCTGAAGAAGAGGGCGTTGATGAGCTCACTTGGTATGCAATGAATAACCTTCCCGAGGAAACCCATGCTCTTCACGGTGGTGGCTATCCGCTCCACGTTGTGGGCGAGGGACATTGCGGCACGATTTTGGTAAGTGGGGTACCGCAAGTGGATGACCATAAATTGGCGGTTGCTGCAGTACGGGAATTTTTGGGGAAGCTCGGGAAGTAAGAAATGATTGATCGCGAACATCTATCGAAGTTAATGGCGCGAGAGCGTGAACGATTCCGCACCCTTCATCCGCGTTCGGCAGAGTTAGCGGAAAAGGCGCGAACACATATGCCAGATGGCGTTCCGATGTCGTGGATGGCGAAGTGGCCCGGCGGTTTTCCTATCTTTGTATCGAGCGCGAAAGGCGCTCACTTCCGCGATGTTGATGGGATTGATTACATCGATCTCTGTTTAGGGGATACCGGCTCAATGACTGGTCATTCACCAGATGCCACAGTCGCTGCGATTCATAAGCAGATCGATAAAGGCATCACGATGATGTTGCCAAGTGAAGATGCCATTGTGGTCTCTGAGGAGTTATCGCGCCGATTTGGTCTACCGCTCTGGCAATTTACTGTGTCGGCAACCGATGCCAATCGTCATGTTATTCGCTATTCGCGGATGCTCACCGGGCGGCCAAAGATTGTTGTGATTGATCGCTGTTATCACGGCAGCGTTGATGAAACTTTTGCCACGTTAGATAGCAATCACCACACCGTTGCGCGTGAGGGAAATATCGGTGCGCCAGTACCGCTTGATACCACCACGACAGTTGTTGAGTTCAATGATCTTGGCGCAATGGAGCGTGCGCTAAAGACCGGCGACATTGCGGCAATTTTGTTAGAACCTGCGATGACAAACGTTGGGATTGTTTTGCCCGAGCCTGGCTATCTTGAAGAGTTGCAGAAACTCGCTCGCCAATACGGCGCTTATTTAATTCTTGATGAGACGCACACAATCTCGTACGGGCCTGGCGGCATGACGGGCGCACTTGGTTTGAAACCAGACTTTCTCACTATTGGAAAGGCAATTGGTGGTGGCATTCCAACCGGAACTTTTGGTATGACCCACGAGATTGCTGCAAAGATTAAAGAGTTTGTTCAATTAGATTTAATTGATACCGGTGGCGTTGGCGGCACGCTGGCTGGGAATGCGCTCTCGCTTTCTGCGATGCGCGCGACGTTAACGGAAGTGTTAACGGAGAAGTCGTATGCAAAGATGATTCCGTTGGCAGATCGTTGGGCCGACGGAGTTGAAGATGTCGTGCGCGAGTTCGCATTGTCATGGCATGTGAATCGATTAGGTGCGCGTGCGGAGTACACATTTACTGTCCGCGCTCCCCGCACCGGCCGAGAGGCGGCAGATGCAGGGGATTTCGAATTAGAGCAATATCTCCATCTATACCTACTAAATGAGGGCTTCTTGCTGACGCCATTTCATAATATGGCGCTGGTTTCTCCTGATGCGACTGAGGCAGATATCGATGCGCATACCCGAGCATTTAGAAATATGTGTCGGGAGCTAGTTCAGAAATAGCCGCACACCTGGCAGACTCACCGCCATGAGGCCAGCGCGCATCCTTATCGTTGAAGATGACCCCTTTATTAGAACGACGCTCACTGCGGCAATTAGAGCGCAGAACTTCGAGGTTGTTGGCGCTACAGGTGTTGCGCAAGAGGCGCTCCGTATCCAAGCGCAGAGCCCCTTTGATATTGCGATGTTGGATTTTGATTTAGGGCCTGGGCCAACTGGAATCGATGTGGCGCATGCGCTTCGTTCACGCCAAGCAAATTTGGGAATCATCATTCTCTCTACTTTTAGAGATCCACGTTTGCTAACAACGAAGTTGCCACCGCTTCCACCTGGTGCGCTCTACCTCTGCAAGCAAGATATTGATGATGTGCGAAAGATTATTGAACAGATTTATATTGTGAATGAAACTCGATTTGGTCGAGTTGTCCGAAAGATTTTCCCGAAGCGCGAACCAATCCCACTAACAACTATGCAGATTGAGATTCTCGGGATGGTTGCTCGTGGATTGACGACTGCAGAGATTGCGCGACAACGTGGTGTGAGTGAAAAGGCAGTGGAGAACACCATTGCTCGGATTTATACTCAACTTCAACTTCCACGTGACTCAACGCAGAATCAACGAGTACATCTCACACGCGCGTATATGCGCTTGGCAGGAAAATCCCGATAATCGTGTTACCTCGCACGATTCAATCTATTCTGGAACGAGTAACCGGAAGCTACATATTTACATTACGAAGCTTTCTGATTTTTTCGATTTTCGGTCCGTTGGGCGTTGCAATAACTATCCCGCAAGGTGAGATCACGCTCGCCCAACGCGGATTATGGCTGCTCATCGGGGTTGTATCTGAAATTGCTCTGGGCTTATTTA
>JBEGVX010000011.1:0-4122 GCA_041178105.1 Actinomycetota bacterium | reverse complement strand
TGATCATCAAGTCGACCGATGAGATAACTCTTTAGCGCTGTATGAGCGGCAAAATCGGCAACGCTAATCCCAACAGCTGTTAGGACAAGAACGCTCACTGTTAGGCGATTTTTAAGGCTCGCCGTTCCGAAACGATTCTTAATACTTACGCCACCTTGCTTGGTAATCGTAGGCGATACCCCACACCACGAACAGTATGAATTAATTGTGGCTCATAGGTATCAATCTTTTTCCGTAAGTAAGAGATATAAGTTTCAACAATTCCAGCATCGCCACGAAAATCGTATTGCCAGACGTGATCAAGTATCTGAGCTTTAGAGACCACTCTGTCAGCATTTATTAGCAGATAGCGCAACAATGTAAATTCAGTCGGGGAGAGTTCGATGAGTTTTCCACCTCGGCTCACTTCATGGGTTGCTTCATTTAACTCTAAGTCTGCGAATCGAATCAATTCGTCATCAATATCAATTTCGATATCTCCTGTACGACGCAAAATTGCACGTACTCGCGCTACAAGTTCTTCAAGGCTAAATGGTTTAACCATGTAATCATCGCCACCGATTGTTAAACCGGTAACTTTGTCATCAGTTGAATCTTTTGCGGTCAAAAAGAGAACACCCAACTTCAATCCATCTTTCCTGAGCTTCTCACAAACTTGAAAACCACTCATACCTGGCATCATCACGTCGAGTACCAATGCATGTGGTTTGAACTCTTCAGCGATTGCTAGGGCTTCTGCTCCGTTACTTGCAGAGCGCACATCGAACCCCGAGAATTTAAGGCTCGTAGAGATCAAATCATTGATATTTGGTTCATCGTCAACAACAAGGATCCGCTTGAGATCCTGCTTTACCTCCGGGGCAGTGGTAGCCACCTGACCTCACCTCTCAATAAAATCTTGAGTAAAGGATGCGAGATTAACCTGAGATTATCCTGAGAAGAAGCCTCAATTGGCCTTAAGGTCTTCAGGTGTAGGCCTCTGAATCTGGCGAATTACACCAATTATCGCCACGACCGAGAGAAGTACGACAAGGAGAATCAAGCCATCAACTAGAAGAGGTGGCGGCTCCCGAAGAACTGCAAATATGTAGATATCGGGGATGAAGTGAGTCACTACTGCGATCGAACCCCAAATTCGCACTCTTGGCCAATCTCGAGCTAATCCAGAAATTACAACGCGAGCTGTTGCCAATCCGAACGGAATCGCAGCGCCAACATCAAAGATCAGATAGAGCAGCGCGTTTACACCATATTGACTCAACGTCCGCCAAACAACTATTGATTTTATAACCCCATAAATTACGACAAGAAGAATCCAGATTCGTTCCTTACCGGTAGTGGATAGCTTCACAAGGAGAGCGTATCGTTCCCATCTTCACGCACGAACAATATAAATGCAGGGAGTTGATGTGGCTCGAGATCCGCTCCTGACGCAATCGCAAAAAGGTTTCCTACTCCACGCTTTCACTGCAAGTGGAGCGATTGCAGGTTTGTTGTCATTGGGCGCAGTAATGAACGGTCATATAAGAGCTGGTCTAATCTGGCTAATTGTCTGTCAGCTAATCGATGGGTTCGATGGACCGCTTGCGAGAAGAATTGATATCACTACGCATGCACCACAGATCAATGGTCACATCCTCGATCTAGTTGTTGATTACGTGACATGTGTTGTTGTACCTGTGGCGCTACTTGTCGAACTTAATATGTTGCCTGACGGACAAGAGCTTTGGTTTGCCGCGCTAATTATTTTCACTGGTGCTCTTTGGTTTGCACGAACCGATCAAGAAACCGAAGATCATTGGTTCAATGGCTTTCCTGCAGCTTGGAATATTGTCGTCCCCACTTTGTTAATTCTTGATGCGAACACTTCGACTAAGCAGCTTGTGATTCTCTTCCTTTGTGGACTTTCACTCTCAAAGGTGCAATTCCCTCACATTGTTCGAGTCACAAAATTTCGACCTCTGACCTTGTCTATCGCCTTTATTTATTTTCTCTCGCTAATTTGGCTTTCTGCCCAATACCCTGATGGACCATCGTGGGTAAAGCCAATCTTGGTTATTGCACCTCTATACATTGTGGCGCTCTCTATTTGGAAGACATGGTTTGCCCCGACCGAGTGATTAATTAGCGAATCGAGTATTCTTGCGATATGAGCGCACTCGCAATAGTTGCCTATCTTTTCTCCATTATTGCAATCGCTATTCTGGCAATAAAAGCGCGCGAGTTAGTCGGAATCTTCAAAAAAGGTCAACCTGATCCAACTCGTTCAAGTAATCGAGGCGCACGTTTACGTAACATGTTAAAAGAGGTACTCGGTCATACCAAGATGTTGCGATTTACCGGAACGGGCATCGCGCATTGGTTTGTCATGGTTGGTTTTGGCGCATTGCTAGGCACATTAATCACCGCGTTTGGTCAAGTTATCGACCCACATTTCTATATTCCAGGGCTAGGACAATTCACGCCATACCTATGGATTGTCGAAGCCATCGCTTGGCTTACCGGAATCGGAATTGTCACGCTTATTGGAATTCGCCAGGTCACCCGAATAAGAAATCGTGGGCGCTCCTCCCGTTTCTATGGTTCAGGAAGTTGGAAGGCTTACTACGTCGAAGCCACAATTCTTGCGATTGTTTTCTGTGTTATTGCCTTACGTGGTTTAGAAGGTGCGCTCGAGGGAGTTACTGGATGGAACGCTAAGTATCCATTGACTAGTTTTGTCGTTCAGTTTTTTTATGGCCAATCTGAAAGCTCAATAGAAAATCTCATTATCGTCGTTGCATTTATAAAAATCTTGGTATCAATGACCTGGTTTGTTGTGATTGCCCTTAACCTCACGATGGGCGTTGCGTGGCATCGCTTCCTTGCCTTTTTCAATATTTATTTTAAAAGATTTGCAGATGGGCGAAATTCAATGGGCCCAGTTCCAGAGATGCTCTCTCATGGCAAACCAATTGATTTTGAAGATCCCAAAGATGATGATCTCTTTGGAATCGGTAAGTCTGCGGATATCACGTGGAAAGGCTTACTTGATATGGCTAGTTGCACTGAGTGCGGTCGATGCCAATCTCAATGCCCAGCATGGCACACTGAAAAACCGCTCTCACCGAAGCTTCTCATAATGGCGATGCGCGATCATGCGCTGACAAAAGTACCAAGCGATGCGCCAATGGTTGCACTAGATGGGCCAATCACACCTGATGTGCTCTGGTCCTGCACTACTTGTGGCGCTTGCGTTAATGAGTGCCCAGTTGATATCGAACATACCGATCACATTATTAATATGCGTCGGTTCCAGGTACTTATCGAATCTGAATTTCCTAGTGAGCTCGGAAATACTTTCAAAAATCTTGAGAAGGCGGGTAACCCTTGGGGTGCAAACCGCGCCGATAGAAATGCCTGGATTGCTGAATGTGATTTCCCCGTTCAAGTTCTTGAGGGAGAGATTCCTGATGATGTCGAGTACCTCTTCTGGGTCGGGTGCGCTGGCGCCTATGAAGATCGCGCAAAGAAGACAACAAAAGCGGTAGCCGAGCTTCTCTACCGCGCGGGCGTTACATTTGCAGTTTTAGGCAAACGTGAAACGTGCACTGGAGATCCCGCTCGACGAGCAGGAAATGAATTCCTCTACCAAATTCTCTCTCGGGAAAATATCGAAACTTTGCAAGAAACCTTTGGCACTCGTGGAGTGAAGAAAGTTGTCGTTACCTGCCCGCATTGCTTTACAACAATTGGTCGTGATTATGCGCAGAGTGGTTTTGAGCTAGAGATGGTGCACCACACCCAATTGCTCAATCAGTTGGTGCGTGATGGAAAATTAAAACCAGTCACGCAGGCAACCGAGAGCGTGACTTATCACGATCCGTGTTACTTAGGGCGTCATAACGAGATTTATCAGCCACCGCGAGAGCTACTTGAGGCAACCGGAGCGAAATTTATTGAGATGCCGCGAAATAAAGAGCGCTCCTTCTGTTGTGGCGCAGGCGGCGGTCGAATGTGGATGGAAGAGAAACTTGGTTCACGAATCAATCTCAATCGAGTGGATGAGGCGATTGAGACCGGCACCGATCAAGTCGCGGTCGCTTGTCCTTTTTGTCGGGTGATGGTTAGCGACGGCATGAC
>JBEGVX010000010.1:0-2814 GCA_041178105.1 Actinomycetota bacterium | reverse complement strand
CCTGCAGTTGCAAATGCCTGCACGCATGCTTTTCCAATACCTGAACCTGCTCCAGTAATGAGCGCGGTTTTGCCGATGAGCGAGGTGCCGGACATGCCTTGATTCTAACTAGAGGAATATCGCTGCGGCACCAAGGATTATTGAGGTGATGTAGAGACGTTGCATCAGCCCATGATGGAGGCTTATTGCGGCACTTGCCCCAAAACGCTTGTGATTAAAGGTTCCCATAATCGTTGCAATAACAGGGTAAGTCGAGAAACCGCCGGTGAGCGCCGGACCAAGGGTCTGTGAAAATTCGGAGAGGACGAAGACGAGCGCAATGACAAGTGCGATCCGTAAGTACAACTCCCAGCGCGGTGAAGCCAGCGGTGTAGTAAGTGGTTCATATTTCGGCCAGAACTTATTGACTAAATAGAGCGCGCTTACTAAAAGAATAAAAGTGAGCCAGAGTGGAATATGAATCAAGCTCACCAAATAAACAGAGCCAATGAACATCACACTTGCGCATGCAATAGAGAGGTACCACGGTGCACGAAGCGCAACCAGCGCGTAACTCCACGCAAAGGCAATTAACGAAATCTGTCCCAAGAGCGCACCATGTGCAGTCTTTGCCGCGAAAGCTGCGCCCTCTTGGAGAAAGATGATGAGAATGATGGGCCCCGTAACAAGTGGCCAACCCATAAAACGACCACCTGCACTTGCGCTGGTACGCGCCTGCAGAAAAGTCACGACTAACATGAGTAGCGGCGAGAGAAAAATCTTTAGCGCTAAGAGAATGTTCTCATCCACCGCTATTCGGAACCTCGGTGATGGCCAACCTCACTAAAAGATCGCAAGATCCGAAGACCATCACGATGCCAAACCGAGAGCGTCGTAATACTGCATGGATCGATATCAACATGAAACGCCGCATGGCTTGGCGCTGAGAGCGTCATACGCACAATCTGTCTAATCACGACGTTATGTGTGACAACACAAATTTTTCGCTCTGGATAAGCGGCAACGAGCGCATCAATTGCGGGGTCGATTCGCTCCCCCACTTGGTCGTATGACTCACCACCGGGAGGGGCAAAAGCGGTGGAAGAGAGCCACTCTTGCGCATCTTCTGGGTACTCCCGCTTCACATCTTCAAAGGTCAAGCCATCCCACTTACCAAAGGCGATTTCAATCCACGAATCATCTTCAATGATCGAAAGTCCGGTGGTGTTACTGATTGCTGCTGCTGTTTGCATGGTGCGTGTCAGCGGAGAGGAGATAAGAATTTCCGGTTTGATTTTCGCCATTTCGCGCGCAACGTTCTGCGCTTGCTGCAATCCGAGCGCATTGAGCGCCGGATCGTTTCCATCGCCACCAGAGAATCGTCGATTCGGTGTGAAGTCAGTCGCACCGTGGCGGACAAAATAAATAGTCGTAGCCTTCTCGGTTCCAGTCAGGCGCTCGGTAAGAAAATTAATCTGCCTCTTTGGCGCACGTGGCGCAACAGCCACTCCATCAAGAGCTTTATTTGCGAGGGAATCTGCATGGGAGTTCTCGGCTCGCGGAATCCATTGATAGGTGATGAGTGCGCGATCATGAATATTGCGCGCTTTAAGAGCTAACTCGCGCATATCTGGGTGTTTTATCTGCCAACGCCCTGACATTTGTTCAATGACAAGTTTGCTATCCATTCGCACTGTGATCTCTGCAGTAGGGTCAATCTCGTGCGCTGCGGTGAGTCCTGCAATGAGTCCGCTGTATTCAGCAACATTGTTCGATGCAACGCCAATGCTTTCGGCGATCTCGCGTAACAATTCACCACTCTTGCCATCGCGGACAAGTGCGCCGAAGCCTGCTGGACCTGGATTTCCACGTGAGCCACCGTCGGCTTCTACTATCAAAAAACGAGCCATTAGAGCCCTGAATCCGCGCTTCGCACGAGAATTCGGCGGCACTCTTCGCACCGAATCACTTCATCAGCGGCCGTCGCAGCGAAACGAGCAGCATCAGCAGCAGTGAGGTCGAGTTGGCAGCCAGTGCATCTGCGTCGAATAATCTCAGCGGCTCCCATGCCACCTTGGTCGCTTCGAATCTTTTCGTACAACTTAATCAACTCTCCATCAATTGTTGAGGAGAGATCTTTTCGATCGCTTTGTAATTTAGTTAATTCATTTTTAATCTCATCTAATTTCACACTCGCCACTGCATCGAGCGCTGCTTTCTCACTTTCAATTCCAGAGATTTTTTCGGCGAGCGCGGCAATCGCTTGTCCGGCATCGTCGAAGCGAACCATTACCTCAAGTTCGACCTCTTCTAGCGCTGCGATTCGACGTTCTAATGTGGCGACTTCATGTTGGAGGTTCTCAAGGTCCTTTGGGCTGCCGGTGCCTGAAGCAAGTCGCGCCTCATCTTTTTGCTTACGCACTCGAACTTGCTCTACATCTTCCTCAGCCTTGGCGAGCTCTCTTTTGATATCGCCATGCTCGACGGCTAGTTCGTCGCGTTCCTTGGAAAGCTCTGAAATTTCATTCGCGAGGCGGTTAATTTCTGCCAACTCAGGCAGGGTTTTTCGACGATGCTCACCTTGCAGGATTTGGGTATCGATTTTCTGAAGCTCTAATAGCCGCTCTTGGTCGAGCGGGGTCGCTTTCATCGCACCCGCCATGGGTCGGTGGAAATCTCCGATATTTTCATCTCGAGTGGAGCGTACCCGCCCTGCTCCAGGTCCTCTGCCAAGAGGCGAGCTGCCTGGGCCAGCCAGGGCCATTCAGTCGCAAAGTGGCCGCCATCAATTAAGACCGGAGCCCCAGCGGCGAGCGCTTCGCTAACTCGGTGATG
>JBEGVX010000009.1:0-2655 GCA_041178105.1 Actinomycetota bacterium | reverse complement strand
TGTGGGATGTTTCGCGCGAACCTTTCGTCGAATCTGAACTCAAATCACCTCTCTCATTACTCAAGCGCCCTCGTGTTTTGCGCGACTTAGCCACGATTGCGCCATGGAAATCTCTGCGTGGTCTCAAGATTGCAAGTCCCCACCTTTCCAAGATTATGGATCGCTACGCCACCTACAGTGGATCAGATCCACGCTCTGCTCCTGCAGTGCTATCGACAATCGCATTTGTGGAAGAGGCATTTGGCGCTTGGCACATTAAGGGTGGAATCGGAACGCTCTCAGAAAAGATTACGCAACGTTGTGAAAAACTGGGAGTTGCAATCAACCTCAACACCTTTGTTACTGAGATTACCCATCAAGGTAATAAGGTCACAGGCCTTAGAGCTAATGGCGAACATCGCACATTTGACCGAATCGTCGCTAACACCGATGCTCAGTTCCTCTACGAAAAGTTGCTACCTGGCAACCGCACCGCCAAAAAGGTAGCTAAGTCACTGGCCAAATCAGAGCCATCGCTCGCTGGTTTCTCGCTGCTCTTAGGGCTTAAGCCAAGTACCGCACCGGCGTTGTCACATCACACAATTTTATTTCCGGAAGATTATGACGCTGAGTTTGAATCAATCTTCACCACAAAGACTCCGGTAGAGAAACCAACCATCTACATCTGTGCGCCTCATGATCCGCTGATGGTCAAAGATGAGGGCCACGAAGCGTGGTTCGTCCTTGTCAACGCACCGCGTCATAGCAAGAGTGGCGATGGATTTGATTGGAGCGATGCCGAATTTGTTCGCCGCTACGCCAATAGCATTATTGATCAGATTCAAGCGCGAGGTGTACCCATCCGTGAACGCTTAGAGGTCCTGGAAATTCGCACACCACTTGATCTACAGAATTCAGTCCATGCACCTGGCGGTTCAATCTACGGAACCTCTAGCAACGGAGCGCGTTCTGCATTTGCTCGCGCAAAGAATCGTTCGCCAATTAAGGGGCTTTATCTCGTTGGAGGGTCTGCTCATCCAGGTGGTGGGCTACCGCTTGTGGGTTTAAGTGCGGAGATTGTGGCTAACGCAATTTTAGAGAGATAACGCGCATTACTTGGAAGAAACTAAAGAGAAGTAGCGCAAGAAATGCATAAGAGATAACTAGTAATCCGGGAATATCAAAGATGTAGAAGATCAGTGCAAAGGCCATAAATATTGCGCGCACTGGTCTTTCAGTAATTGTCACAACGCCAACTTCGTGATGACCAAGAGATGCCATGCGCGCACGCGCATATTCTTGGATTGATGCAACCATCCACATGGTGATGGCTAGCCATGCTGGAATTCCTAGACGCCAACCCATGTAGAGCCAGCAGGCCTCTGAAATGCGATCTGCAACTGAATCAAGGAGCGCACCCCATTGGCTATCGCGTTCTTGCACAATCGCCACACTGCCATCGATACCATCGAAGAAGAGTGAGATCACAAGGAGCAGTAGCGCAATCGCTGCATAGGTGGAGAGCGCCATAGCGATGGCGGTAAGTAAACCTAGAAGCGTCAGTAAATTTGGTGTGATGCGAAGAGCGGTACAGACGCGCGCTGCTTGATATGAAAAAGAGAGCCAGCGGCCGACTACGCCTTCAACATCTGCTCCCCCATGGAGCTTGCTCCATCTATCCTTAAATTCTGTTTCGGTGAGCGCCATCTGCCTACCGTAAATCCTTAATCTGAGAGTAAATCTCGCGCGTAGCAGTGGATGTATTCATTGTGTAGAAGTGAAGCCCAGGAGCACCTGCCTCAAGTAACTCTTGGCAGAGTTTAGTGGCGATATCAACGCCGAGCTTTCGAACGTCTTCAGGGTTATCTTCTACTTTTGAGAAAGCCTCAGAGATGCTTGCTGGAATCGGAGTACCACTTAGCTCTGCCATTCGATTGAGTTGCTTCACATTAGTTACGGGCAATATTCCAGGAATGATAGGAAGAGATGAACCTTTCGCCCCTAACTTATCAACCAGAGATTTCCATTTATCAACTTCAAAAAAGAATTGTGTTGTTGCAAAAGCGGCACCGCGACGCTCTTTCTCAATGAGCACATCGATATCGTGAGAAAAATCCCCATTAGAGGCAGGATGGCCATCTGGAAAAGCAGCGACTCCGATAGTAAAGCCGCCAAATTCAGCAGCGAGCGTGACAAGTTCATCTGCGTGACTTAAACCATTAGGCGTTGGAGTCCATGGTGCTCGCGGTCCACCAGTTGGATCGCCGCGAAGGGCCAAGATGCTTTTAATGCCAGCGTCACGATACTTTCCAAGAATTTCAATTAACTCATCGCGAGTAGATCCAACGCATGTCAGGTGGGCGACCGTTGGAATGTGTGTGCGAGCAGTAATTTCAGAGGTAATACGAATTGTGCGATCGCGGGTTGAGCCGCCTGCGCCGTAGGTCACAGAGATGAAATCAGGGGCGATGGATTCAAGCTGTGACATCGCAGCCCATAAACGTTCTTCACCCTCGACATCTTTGGGAGGGAAAAACTCAAATGAGTAGGTCATCTGATTCTTCATACTGCGCATCATCACTGCGTCAGGGTACCTTTTCTCCGTGGATAAAGAGCTCTTGAGCAGCGCAACTGCGGTGCGCGATGCGGTGAAAGAGGAGCTGACCCTTTATCTGG
>JBEGVX010000008.1:0-2534 GCA_041178105.1 Actinomycetota bacterium | reverse complement strand
ATCAACATGGAAGATATCTTCAATAACTGTGCTGCCATCACAGACCAGGGCTGCCAAAACTAGCGCTGCACCTGCGCGAATGTCAGTCGCTGCGACTGGAGCGCTTGAGAGAATCTCTTTACCTTTAACAAAAGCATGATGGCCATCGGTGGTGATATCTGCACCTAGTCGAACGAGTTCATTAATGAACATGAAGCGTCCCTCAAAGACATTCTCCGTCACCAGCGCTGATCCCTGCGCAATTGAGTTGAGCGCGATAATCATCGGTTGTAAGTCAGTAGGAAAACCTGGATAGGGAAGTGTCATTGCGTCGACAGCTTTTGGTCGATGATCCATTCGTACCCGCAATCCGCCTGGAATTGTGGTGATTACTGCGCCAGCAAGCACCAGTTTCTCCAGAGGAATCTCAAGGTGATCTGGGTTTGCGTTATGAATGGTGATATCTCCACGGGTCATTGCAGCAGCAAAAGCCCACGTTCCTGTGACAATTCGATCGGGTAGCGCTTCGTGATCGGCAGGACGAAGCGAATCGACACCATTAACAGTTATTGTGGAGGTGCCCAGACCAGAAATTTCTGCGCCCATCTTCTGCAAGTAAATTCCTAAATCGACGATATCTGGTTCACGCGCAGCGTTATCGATGATTGTCTCGCCGCGAGCTAAAACTGCTGCGGTGAGTAAGTTCTCGGTAGCGCCAACGCTTGGGAATTCCAGTTCAATGTGAGCGCCCCTCAGGCGACCATTGACGGTAGCGATGATGTAGCCATGTTCATTGGTAACGTGCGCGCCGAGTGATTCCAAACCTTTGATATGAAAATCTAAACCTCGAGAACCAATCGCATCACCACCAGGTAAAGCGACCTCTGCCCGTCCAGTTCGAGTAAGCAATGGTCCAAGGACATTGATGGAGGCGCGCATCTTGCGTACCAAGTCATACTCAGCGCGGTGCTCTAGACCTTCAGGAACATTGATGGTGAGCGTTAACTCCCGTTCATCGTGAGTGACTTGGCACCCTAGGCGGACCAAGAGTTCAGACATGATGGTGACATCTGCAATGGCAGGAACATTGCCGAGGCGATGCTCACCTGGGGCGAGCAGGGCTGCTGCCATCAATTTAAGGATCGAATTCTTCGCGCCTTGCACGTGAACTGCACCCTCAAGGCGGGCGCCTCCTGTGACCGCGAATCGCTCCATGTGGTTCATCGTAGAGGTTCAGCGTAGGGTAGGCGCATGGTTAATCTGACGCGTATCTACACAAAAACTGGCGACGACGGCACCACCTCTTTGGGGGATATGAGTCGGACCTCAAAGAACGACCCACGCCTTGAGGCCTATGCCACCGTCGATGAAGCCAACTCCAGCATCGGTGTTGTACTTGCGCTTGCAGAAGTGACCCCTGAGGTAAAGAAGCTTCTTACTCGAATCCAAAATGACCTCTTCGATGTTGGAGCGGATCTCTGCACCCCAATGATTGATAATCCGCCGCATGAGCAATTACGGATTTTGGAATCTCAAATTTCATTTATTGAAGAGCAGATTGATCACTTCAATAAGGAACTTGCTCCATTGCGCTCATTCGTTTTACCTGGCGGCACAGCAGCAGCTGCGCTCTTACATGTAGCACGGACAGTTGTTCGTCGCGCAGAGCGTTGTACTTGGGCGGCTATCCATGCTTTTGGTGCGGGAGTGAATCCGCTGACTGCGAAGTACCTTAACCGTTTATCTGATTTACTCTTTGTCTTGGCTCGTTATGAGAATAAGAGCGTCGGCGATGAACTCTGGGTTCCTGGAGCAAATCGCTAGAGGTTCTTATTTTTCTTTTAGTACAGCGCGAGCAATTGAAAGTTCCTCTGGAAAAACTAGTAGCGCGATTCCATCTTTTGCTGTGACAAGATTTGCTTTGATGTTGGCATCAATTAATTTCTTTCGCGCAAGTTCCCCTTCGACATAATTTGTCGGCTTTGCAACAGGAACAAGAAGCCCATATTCATCGCTATTGCCTTTTTGAGCGGGGCGAGCAACGTGAGATTTTCCACGTGAGAAGGTCCAACGCAGTAGTGGAATCAAGAGCAAGAGCGCAAAGAATCCTCCAAAGGCTTGGAGAAAGAGCTGATTGTTGATACCGCCGAGCATCCTCAGAGGATAGTTGAGAGCGGGTCAGCTCGCAGTGAGAGAAGGATTGGTAGCAGGAGCAGGAGTTGGAGTGGGGGCAAGTGTGGGTGTGAGCGCAGGCGTAGGAGAGGGAGAGGGCGTAGGCGCCAATTCAGGGTTGGGAGTAAATCTATTGCTCGGGATTTTTCCAGAGATCTCGTCGTTTCGACAGAAAGCTTTCATATTGAGAATCTCAGCATAATCTTCAACAGGTTCTTTGCTGATGAGGATGATGGTCTTCACCTCTTTGGCTTTACTACCCTTGGCGAGCGTTTGTAGATTTCCGAGAACATCTGCATATCTGCCAATCACAATCGATTGCACCTCCCACCACTTACATTTTTCTGCAGAGGCTACATAAATAACTGCACAGACTTGCTTCT
>JBEGVX010000007.1:0-33379 GCA_041178105.1 Actinomycetota bacterium | reverse complement strand
GATTTAACATTCCTATTGAACATTTTGAAGCATTTTTGCGATCGATGGCGATGGATATTTCCGTGACACGGTACGAAAGGTACGAAGATCTCCTGGAGTACGTTTATGGCTCTGCCGCTGTAATTGGTCTAGAGATGGTGCCAATCCTTGGGCCCCTCTCTGACGATGCATACCCTGCAGCAGAGAAGCTTGGTATCGCTTTCCAGCTTGCTAACTTCATCCGCGATGTTGGCGAAGATCTAGACCGTGGGCGAATTTACCTCCCACTAGATGAATTGAAATCGTTTAACGTTGATGAAGAGATGCTCAAAAAACGGGTTATCACTCCAGAAATCAAAGAGGCGCTCAAGTTCAACATTGCACGAGTGCGCCAATTGCAACGTGAAGCAGCACCAGGTATCAAATTACTCGCGCCTGAAAGTCGAGCCTGTATCGAAGCTGCTAGCGAGCTCTACTGTGGAATCGTGGATGAGGTTGAGAAAATTGACTATCAAATATTTACTAAGCGAGCGAAAACTTCTACAGCAAGACGACTGTCTGTTGCGCTTCCTGCTTTCACTCGCGCTCTTGCTGCACGCCGCGCGCTCCCCAGTAGATCCACAAAGTAATTACCCCGAGAATTAGCGCGAAACCAAATAAAAGATCTTCCACTGGCGCGCTGGCAATTCGAAATCCAGTGATGAATTGCTCGCGATACATCACAATTTCTCGAGATGTGAGCCACCAGTTGGTGAGTAACTGAAAGGGCAAAATAATCGCGTAGGAAGTCCAAAACGCCCGTCGCAGAATCATTCGTCGCCGCGTGATGAAGAGATCAAAGAGAATTGCTATGGGAACAGCAAGTAGCGCAAGTTGGGTGTAGCTCACCTCTCATCACCAAACTTCCATTTGCTGTTTTTTCGCTTCACTACTCCGACCGCTTCAATCGTCATGATTGCAGCTAATGGGACTACCGTGAAGAAGAGAAATTCTTCCAGTGGGATGCCGCCAAATCCGAAGATGCCAAGGATCTGTTTGCTGTCAAAATGCCAATGCCCTCTACTGATTGCATAGAGATCCCAGATGATGAAAAGAGTTGCGACGGGCAGGATGCTCAGAAGTACACGTTTAATTCGTCGTAGTACTCCCACTTTCAAAAAAATTTCAAGCCAGAATGAGCCAGCAACCGTAAAGGCAATCATTGCCAGATAGCCGAACTTGAGCATAGCTAATGCTATCCTTTCAATTGCACGGGAGCCGAAGTACGGCTGAGAGGGTGGCACGCCACCGACCGTTAGAACCAGTCCGGTAATGCGGATTTGGAAGGGGTACCGATGATTCTCTTTACCGCATGGAACTACCAAGTTTCGCTTTTAGAATTCGTAGCGGCCGTCACCTCGTTGATAGCTGTCTACCTGGGAACTACCGGACGAAAAGTGATGTGGCCGTGGTGGATTGCAAGCTCTGCGCTCTATGCAATTTGGTTCTTTGATGCCAAGTACTTCGCATCTTTTGCTACTCAACTTATCTTCGTTACCTTCGGTATCTGGGGTTGGTTTGCATGGAAAAAAAGTGGTGCAGAACCAACTAGCCTCTCCTTCAAGGGTCGAGCAATTGTTGTTCTCGCATTTGCAGCTTGCTGGCTCGCCTTCGCGCCTTACTTGAAATCAGTTGGGGCTGTTGCAATTTGGAGCGACACCTTTGGGCTACTAGGCAGTCTCATCGCGCAAGTAATTATGGTCAAAGAGAAATGGGAGACGTGGGCGCTCTGGTTTGCCGTCGACATCGTGCTCACTATTCAGTATTTCCGTGGTGAGGCATATTTCACCTCTCTGGTCTACTTAATTTTCACCGGAGTAGCGATATTAGGTTGGGTCCGTTGGTATAAAAATGCAGCACGATCTCCTCAATAGCATAACTGCGCTACTGCACAACAGAAGTGCGAGCGCACCTCCTGCTTTAATTATCATTGATGGACCAGCTGGGGCAGGCAAAACAACTCTCGCTCAAGAGATAGTGACAACTTTCGGGTATGGCGAGATTATTCATTGCGACGATTTATACAACGGCTGGGAGGATGCGTTAACCCCCACGCTCGAGCGAACAATCATCGAAGGGATCATCAACCCGATACATAGTTCGGAGCCGGTCCAGTACATGAAGTATGACTGGATAGCAGGGCGCTACAGCGAGAGAATTACGGTACCCGCGACACCTTTAATCATTCTTGAGGGGGTGGGATGCGCCTTACCGAGCGTTGCATCCGCAGCGCAGCTTTCAATTTGGATGGACATTCCCGTTGAACTTGGACTTGAGCGAGTCTTAAAACGAGATGGAACGCATATCCAAAAGGAGATGCTCACTTGGATTGCTCGGCAAAAAGAATTCTTTTCTCAGAATCAGAATCGAGCGAATTGCACATTACATCTACCCTACGGAGCGCCTGCCAACACCTGAGCCGCTATTTTCATAGAATTTCAGAGTGTCGGAGCGAATTGGCGAACTCATTGATGGACGCTATGAGATAACGAGCGCTATCTCTCGTGGTGGAATGGCAACGGTCTATTCCGCTGTTGATACCCGCCTTGATCGCACTGTTGCAGTCAAAATCATGCACGAAAATCTCGCACTTGATGAAGAGTTCGTATCTCGTTTTATCCGCGAGGCAAAAGCTGCCGCAGGTTTATCCCATCCCAACCTCGTTCAAGTTTATGACCAAGGATGGAATCAAGGTGGCGTTCCAGCAGTCTTCCTCGTTATGGAGTACATACCTGGCGCAACCTTGCGTGACCATCTTTTCGCCGTTGGACAGTTAGATCCGAAAGAGGCGCTCGGAATCCTCGATCAAGTGCTCTCTGCTCTGACGTATGCACATCATCGTGGAATCATTCATCGCGATATCAAACCTGAGAACATCATGATTACTGCCGATGGCCGGGTGAAGCTTGGCGATTTTGGATTAGCTCGCGCCGTTAGCACTGGAAATACGCTAACGGCAGATGCAAATGTATTAATGGGGACTGTTGGCTATTTAGCCCCTGAGCAAGTGCAACGTGGCATCGCTGATGAGAAGAGTGATATCTACTCTCTCGGAATCGTCTTCTTTGAGATGTTGACCGGAAAGAAGCCATATGAAGGTGATTCTCCAATTCAGATCGCCTATCGCCATGTTCATGATCGTGTGCCGGCTCCATCCACCCTCAACAACGCAATCACTAGAGATATCGATACCCTCGTACTAAGAGCCACTACTCCCGACCCTGGATTGCGCTACCAAAACGCCCGTGAATTTCAGGACGATATCCGCAAGTCTCTAATCATTCTCGATCCCAATGAGCAGCAATTAAGCCTCCCCCTTGGAATTCCAGAGGAGCTCCGCAGGCCAGCGCGCGAAATTAAATCTAAAAAATCGAAAATTAAGAGCGCTACAGTAGCGAGCGTGCCGCGTGAAATGACTAATCCTCAAATTAATAACTCGGGACAAATTAGAAGGCGCAGTTCGCGACGAGTTCGACGGAATCGATTAGTCGCGCTCGCAATCGCAGGCGCAATCGGAATAGCTGGTTGGTATCAACTCTTCGGGCCAGGCTCACAGATTGCAATCCCATCTGTAATCGGCGGCACAAAGCAACAGGCGGAACGAACTCTTGGAAAACTTGGATTTAAGGTCAAGGTATCGAAATCTCTCTTCGATGAGCAGATTCCAAAAGGAAAAATCATCAGCATGGATCCTCCTGCTGGGAGCAGGCTTGCTGAAGGAGAGAGTGTTTCGATTTTAATATCCAAAGGTGCCGAGCGCTACAAGGTGCCTAGCTTGAAAGGTAAAAACGTTTCACAGGCATCTATTGAATTAGCAAATGTTAAATTAGTCATCGGCTCCACTCAGTCTAAATTCGACGCGAAAATTCCAAAGGATCAAATTATTTCTAGCTCACCCACCTCGGGGACAATGGTCAAGAAAAACAGTGAAGTGAACCTTCTGATTAGTAAGGGGCCAGAGCTAGTAGCCGTCGCCAATTACATCGGAAAAAATTATGAACAAGCCCTAAATGAACTCACCGAAGCTGGCTTTGATGTCAAACAAACGGAAGAGTTCAGTGACAAATACCCCATTGGAACGGTGATTGCACAGAGCCCAACCGAACCTGAATTGGCAAAAGGAGCAGATGTCGCTCTGACAGTCTCGAAAGGTCCAGAGAAAATCAAAGTTCCAAGTGGAGTGCTCAAAAGCGAAGAGATGAAAGCGATCAAACTTCTCGAGGATTATGGCTTCTCTGTCAAAGTTCTCAAACCAGCCAAGGTGCCAAAAGGTAAGAAATTAACGGTAGTCAAGGTGAATCCAGGTGAGGGCTCACTCGTTCAGCCTAATTCTGTAATAACCATCGAAGTGAAGTAGCCTTTCACCATATGGTCACAAATGTGAAAAATCGAATTGGCGCTCACGTTCCAACCTCCGGCGGATTGGTGAAGCGTGCTTTAGGTTATGCGAAAGCAATCGAGGCAGAGGCAATCCAAATTTTTGCATCAAATCCTCGTGGTTGGGCGATGCCCGATGCCAATCCGCAAGCAGATGCTGAATTCCGTGAGAGCTCTCAATCTCTTGATGTGACCACCTACGTACATGCTCCTTTTCTTATCAATCTCGGCTCCCCAACCCAGGGAACATACGAGAACTCGCTCGCTTCAACCGAGTATTCGCTCCGCAGAAGTCGTGAGCTAGGCGCGTTGGGCGCAGTAATCCACACAGGCTCAGCGGTTAAAGAGGAGTTTGTCGACCAGGCATGGAAACAAATTCATGAGGGCATGATGCCAATTCTTGAAAAACTCTCAGATGACGATCCTTTTTTGCTCCTTGAACCAACGGCCGGCCAAGGTCAATCACTCGTCAAAAGACTAGAAGAGCTTGTTAAATATTTCGAAGCGCTCGAATTTCATCCAAAGGTCGGAATATGTATTGATACCTGTCATGTTTTCGCTGCGGGCCATGACATCACAAATAAGTCGGGGATCGACCAGATGCTCGCCGGACTACTTGCAAATGTTCCACAAGAGCGGGTCAAGTTAGTCCATGCCAATGATTCAATGGATATTTGTGGTGCGCTAAAAGATCGCCATCAATCCATAGGCGAGGGCCACATTGGCCAGAAGCCCTTTCAAATGTTGATGGAGCACCCTGCGATGGCAGGGGTTCCTTTTATCCTGGAAACCCCTGGTGAAGAGCCCGAACATGGTCGCGAGGTAAAAATTCTTAAGAAACTTCGCGGGTAAGTTCGATGACTAGAAGAGTAGAGATTTTTGCGCTCATTGCGCTCACTTCTGTCGCTGCAATCTGGGGTGCCTCATTTGTTCTCATGAAAGACGCGCTCAAGGGACAGAGCGTGGACGACTTTCTTGCAACCCGATTCATCATTGCTACGTTGGTTCTCATTCTCATCAACCCAAAAGCGCTCGCTCAGATATCCCCCGAGATGCTCCGAAAAGGATTCTTGCTTGGTTTCTTCTTGGGCTCGGGCTACCTGTTTCAAACTATTGGATTACATTTAACAACGGCCGCTACAACCGGATTCATCACTGGCTTATACGTAGTATTCACGCCGATACTCGGTGCGCTCTTTCTGAAATCTCATGTAACGAAAAATGAGTGGATAGGCGTTGGGATGGCCACGGTTGGCCTTGCCCTCCTCTCTTTCAAGGGATTTTCCATTGGTATGGGTGAGCTTTCTGTACTACTTAGCGCGCTATTTTTTGCCTTCCATATCCTCGGACTTGGTAAATGGTCTGAGAAGTTTGCAACATATCCATTAACAATCGTCCAACTGGGAACAATCGCCATCCTCACCTCCATTCTTGCAGTGGTCGATGATGGATATGAACTTCCCAACACTGATCAAGAGTGGAAAGCGACCATATTCACCGCAATTCTCGCTACATCGGTCGCATTCTTAGTTCAGACTTGGTCGCAATCGAAGATGGATGCAACTGTCGTTGCTGTAGTACTTACTCTAGAAGTTGTCTTTGCTGCGCTATTTGCAGTTCTTGCCGGGCAAGAGTCATTAACGATAAAAGCTACCTTAGGCGGTGCGCTAATTTTCGCAGCGATGCTACTAATGCAAGTGCGACAGAACCCAAAAGAACCAACCCAGATTAATCAATAGCTTTCTCATGGCGAAGTAGCCATAACTTCTTCGATGAACCGTAGCCATAATTACCAATGGCTCCATCGCTACGAATTATCCGGTGACATGGAATAAAAGGTGCAATCGCGTTTCGGCCACATGCTGTTCCGGCCGCTCGCACAGCTTCAGCTGAGCCAGCCTTCTTGGCAAGCGTTGCATAAGAGATTACTTTCCCTCCAGGAATCTTGCGCATCGCCCGCCAGGCGTTCTGACTGAAATTACTCCCGGGTTGCCTCACAAGTAACCCATCAAATGCGCTGATATCACCATCAAAGTAATCGGCGATTACATCGTTAATCCACAAGGAATCTTTAGTTGAAACCAACTTTCGACTGCGATCTTCGAGTGAGAGCTTGGCTCGAAGCGCTGCAAAATTGGTAAAGCCGGCCGCAACTAAAGTTTTCCCATCTGCTATGACGCGTAAGTTTCCCAGCGGGGTAGCCGAGCTCACTTGATAAAGCGGTTGCACAAGAGTTGAGATTATCTAGCCTGAAGCATTTCAGCAACGAGAAAGGCTAGTTCGAGCGACTGCGTGTGATTCAAACGTGGATCGCACGCACTTTCGTAGCGTGAAGATAAATCTTCGTGAGAAATCTCGGTGCCACCGCCTACGCATTCAGTGACATCATCACCTGTCAATTCAATATGTACTCCGCCAGGGTGCGTGCCTAGTTTCTTATGCACTTCAAAGAAACCACGTACTTCATCCATCACATCATCAAATTTTCGAGTCTTATATCCGCTCGGCGCCTCATAAGTATTTCCGTGCATCGGATCGCAAACCCAGAGCACCTGCGCGCCAGAGTTTCGAACTCCCTCGACGAGCGCTGGCAGCGCCTGGCGAATTACTCCGGCACCCATCCGCGTGATAAGTGTGATTCGGCCGGGCTCGCGATTTGGATCGAGCTTATTGATAAGGGCAGTGATCTCCTCCACCGTTGCCTTAGGGCCTACTTTGATACCAATTGGATTACGTATTTTGGCGCAGAAGTCCACATGAGCACCGTCAATCTGACGAGTGCGCTCACCAATCCAAACAAAATGTGCGGAGACATCGTAGGGCTCTCCAGTTCGCGAATCGATTCGAGTGAGCGCCTTTTCATACTCAAGTATGAGCGCCTCATGACTGGAGAATAAATCGACGGCGCGAAATTGATCGGCATCAATTCCAGCAGATTTCATAAATGCCAATGCTCGTCCAATTTCGTTTGCCATTTGTTCATAACGTTCCCCGAAGGCCGCATCTCGGATGAAGCCTTTATTCCACTCGTGAACTCTTCGCAAATCTGCGAATCCTCCTTGAGTGAAAGCGCGGACGAGATTTAGCGTCATTGCTGATGTGTGATAGACCTTTACCAATCGTTGTGGATCTGGGGTGCGCGATATTTCATCAAAAGCAAGATCATTCACCGCATCTCCTCGATAGGCAGGAAGTGTGATGCCATCTCGAGTCTCTGTATCTTTACTGCGCGGTTTAGCAAATTGCCCAGCCATTCTGCCAACCTTAATAACGGGCAAACTTGCGCCGTATTGAAGTACTGCAGCCATCTGCAAAATTGTTTTGATACGGTTTCGAATGGAATCTGCTGTAGCTCCAGTAAAAGTCTCTGCGCAATCGCCACCTTGTAACCAGAATGCCTCGCCACGAGCTGCTTGTGCGATTCGCTTTTTTAATTCATCACACTCACCTGCAAACACTAGGGGCGGGAAGGTTCGTAGTTCTGCAACAGCCTTTGTGAGTGCGGCAGGATCAGGCCAATGTGGTTGTTGTGCAGCAACCAGCGAGGAATCGAAGAGGTTCTCCAATGAAGTTGTCATAGTCAGTCTCGTCCTTTTCCTGTTGTCCTGGAGTTATCCGAAAAATACTTCTGATTCAGCGTAAAGAGCTGGGTCGACCAACTTGAGCTTCTCCGTTGCGCTCGATAAGGGCACGCGCACGATATTTGTTGACTGGAGCGCCACCATCTTGCCCCAATCGCCGTCGTGAACTGCTGTTATGGCGTGCAGGCCAAACCTCGTCGCTAGAACGCGATCAAATGCGGTGGGGGTTCCGCCGCGTTGGATATGTCCAAGGACCGAGACCCGAGCCTCTTTGCCGGTACGTCGCTCAATCTCATTGGCAAGCCACTCACCAATTCCGGAGAGTTTCACATGTCCAAATGCATCTAAGGAATTATCTTTTGTGATGGCGCTTCCTGCTTCCGGAAGTGCGCCTTCTGCAACCACGATGATTGGCGCGTAGTTATAGGTATAGCGCGACTCTACATATTCACAGACCTTCTCGATGGAAAATGGAACTTCCGGAATCAAAATGCACGATGCGCCACCAGCTAATCCAGAGTGAAGCGCAATCCACCCTGCATGACGCCCCATTACCTCAACAATCAAAGTGCGATGATGAGATTCAGCCGTGGTGTGCAAGCGATCAATCGCCTCGACTGCAATGTTCACTGCAGTATCAAATCCAAATGTGTAGTCCGTAGCATTTAAATCATTATCAATCGTCTTAGGAACGCCAATCACTTTTACTCCAAGTGCGTGGAGCTTTGTCGCGACGCCAAGGGTATCTTCGCCGCCAATTGCAATGAGCGCATCAACTCCTTGCTCTTGCAAATTCTGCTTTATTTTCTCTACGCCACCTTCGATGGCAAATGGGTTGGTCCGTGAAGAGCCAAGAATGGTTCCACCGCGAGGAAGCAGCCCTCGAGTCCGCTCGATATTAAGCGGGATACTCAACCCTTCGAGTGGGCCCTTCCACCCATCGCGAAAACCAACGAATTCGTACCCATATTCTTTTACGCCTTTACGGACGATTGCACGAATGACCGCATTGAGGCCTGGGCAGTCTCCGCCACCAGTCAGCACGCCAACGCGCATAACTTGCCCCTTCGCCCTTTGAGTCCTGATAGACCTATGAGTACTGCGATTTTCTCTAGGAGGTAATGGTACCGGGGTGGCGCTGGCTCGCGCTCTGACCTATTTGATGGAGAAAAGGCCACAGATACGCTCGCGTCTGCTCAGTTATGCTCAGCATGGTGAGCCCTTCGCGACCAAGTAACGGAGCAAATCCGCAGCCAGATTCCCGTTACATTGGCTACTACCTCGCAGTGAGCGCGCTTTGGGGAGTCCCCTATCTTTTTGTAAGCGTTGCCGTCAAAGAACTATCTGTCCCAGTCATCGTCTTTACGCGAGTCTTTATCGGGGCGCTAATTTTAATTCCTTTGGCGCTCCGATCTGGTTCGCTAAGAGTGCCGCGTTCAAGTATTAAGTACATAGTTTTATATGCGATCTTCGAAATGTTTATTCCGTGGACTTTAATCTCTGATGGACAACGTTCAGTGAGTTCCGGACTAGCAGGTCTATTGATCGCAACAGTTCCCATCTGGGCAAATCTTCTGGCAGCTCTTGCTGGAGATCGTTCAGTTCGCCATCCTCGACAGGCTTTTGGAATTGTCATTGGCTTCATTGGGGTTCTCGCACTGGTGGGTATCGACTCTTTAATGGAGAGCCACGACCTATTGGCCATGCTCAAAATACTTTTCAGCGCTTTCTCATATGCCTTTGCCACCTTTATGGCTGCTCGCCACCTCAACGGCGTTGCAGGAGTGAGCGTCAATGGCTGGGCGATGGCGCTCACCGCAGTTGTCTTTTTTATCCCGGCGGTGCAAACCGCGCCAACTTCGATGCCCTCATATCAAGCGCTCCTTGCTCTTCTTGCTTTGGGGCTGCTCTGCACAGCGCTCGCCTTTTATCTCTTCTTCACACTATTACGAATGATTGGACCACCTAAAGCCTCGACAGTTACTTACCCCAATACCGCGATAGCCATCGCCCTGGGCGTCCTCTTGCTCAATGAGCCCATTACCGTGGGGATGGCGCTGGGCTTCCCAATGGTTCTGGTGGGCTCATACCTGGCAACTTCGCGAAGCAATGGAAGAGAGATTTCAACGGGCGAAAAGTAGCTCGCAGATTTACCCTTGCCATCATGTCCAAGAGTTACCCGCCACTTCTCCAATGTGGCTGTGGAACCCCCTGGTCCATTGACGACAATGGAATGGTGAGCTGCCAAAAGTGTCAAAGACCAGCGCACCCAGCAATCGCAGCCATGGCGCTCGCACACTCTAGCCAGCGTTAAAAACCAAATTTCTCAAGCGCGCGCGGGTTTCCCTGCCACTCGGATTCCACGCCCACATGAAGAGTGAGAAATATCTTCTCCCCTCGATACTTCTCAATAGCCGCTCGCGCTTTGGTTCCGATCTCTTTAATTCGTTCACCTGATTTACCCAAGATAATTCTCTTTTGACTATCTCGCTCGAGGAAAATCTTCGCGTAAATCATCGGCGTCTTGCCGTCGCCACCAACACCAACTTCTTCTATGGTCACCATAAGCGAATGCGGAAGCTCATCATCAAGTAGTTCTAGGGCTGCCTCTCGGATTAATTCACTGTAGATGTCGTCGTCACTCTCTTCGCTGACATACTCTTCAGGATATAGCGGCGGCCCTTCTGGTAGATGTTTGATGAGTAGCGAGAGCAAACGATCAACTTGAAAATTTTTCTTCGCTGATACTGGAATAATTTCTCGCCATTGCGCCAAAGATCCAACGCTGGCCAACTTCTCCAGCAAAGTTTGCGGGGCAACTCGGTCGGTTTTTGTAACAACAGCAATCAGTGGGATGGAGCCAGAGATTTCGCTGATGATTCTTTTATCACCTGGGCCAATCTCTTCATCGGCAGGCAGGCAGCAGACGATCACATCCACATCTGCAAAAGTTTCTGCTACAAGAGCATTGAGGCGTTGACCAAGGAGAGTCTTTGGTTTATGAAGTCCAGGAGTGTCAACGACAATTACTTGCCCCTCTGGGCGATGAACAATGCCACGGATTGCACGTCGAGTGGTCTGTGGTCGACTAGAGGTAATGGCAACTTTCTCTCCGACCAATGCATTGAGGAGCGTGGATTTACCCGTATTAGGTCGTCCGACAAGGGCGACAAAGCCAGAATGAAATTCGCTCACAGCGCTATTCTCTCACCTTTGCTCTTCAAATATTTCACGTTGCGCGATGGAGATTGGTGAGCTTGTCAGGCGCTTCGTGTTGATCTAGTGGCATCAGGATTTCGAGCGCTTCGCCAGGGGAGGTAACTAACTCCGCAATCCGATCGCGAATCAACGCGTGTACACCAAAACTTTGTGGTGAGGTTATGGCACCGGGAATCGCAATGACCGGTCGGTAGAGAGCTGCGGTATCGCGCGCCGTTCTAATTGCGCCGCTTTTATATGCGGCTTCTACAACGATCGTTCCAATGCTCAACGCTGCAATCAATCGATTCCGTGCCAGGAAGTGCCCCTTAGCAGCGCGCACTCCCGGCGGCTGTTCTGAGATGAGAGCCCCACGAGCTGTGATTTCGGAGAATATCTGGTCATGGCTTCGTGGATAGGGGTAATCGAGCCCGCCGGCAAGAACTGCGATACTCACACCATCGACAAGTAAGGCGCCTCGATGGGCGTTGTAATCGATTCCAAATGCGCCGCCACTAACAACCGACCAATCGAGAGCAGCAAAATATGTTGCGAAGTCACGTGCAATTTTCTCGCCATAGTAGGTGGAATTCCGAGCGCCAACAATTGCCAGTGTCCGATGGTGCTCCGCTGCAATTTCTGAGAGATCTCGCCCTCGGACATATAACTCGCGCGGAGGTTTTTCGAGAGAATTTAATCGGGATGGCCACTCCGAACTCGAAGGTGTGATGCGCCGAATCTCTCCGCTCATAATCGCTCCCGCAAATGGAGCGCAAGCGCTCGTTCAATTGATGCTCGCGTTGGCGAAGGCTCACCTTTTAGATCGGCAATACTCCATGCCACTCGTTGGATCCGATGGAGCCCACGAACCGTAATCTCTTCGCCATCTAATGCGCGATAGAGCAGAGTGAGCGCGCGAGGCTCTGGTGCGAATTCGCTGCGCAGCGCTGCTGCGGGAATCTCTGAATTCATCGACCATGGATATGCGCGAAATCTTTGGCTTGACCTCGCACGCGCTTGATCTACCCGTGATTTTATATCGGCGCTACTTTCACCTTTGCGCATGAGATCTCCTTGAGAGAGTGGTTCGAGTTCTATCCGAAGATCGATTCGATCGAGAATAGGGCCAGATAATTTCTCACGATAACGACGACTAGCAAGTGGTGAGCATGTGCAGCGCTTTGCTTTGCCAATCGCCCAACCACACGGACATGGATTAGAGGCAAGAACGAGCGTGAAATGCGCTGGAAAAGTTGCGCTCCGCCCAAGGCGAGTAAGCGTGATCTCCCCTAGCTCCATCGGCTCGCGCAGCGCTTCAATTACTTGGCGCGAAATTTCTGGCGCTTCATCGAGAAAGAGAATGCCTCGATGCGCCAACGAACAAGCTCCAGGTGAGATTGTTGCTGAACCTCCCCCTATTAATCCCGCACGTGAGATTGTGTGATGTGGGGCAATAAATGGTGGAGTAGTGATTAATGGCGAATTACTATCAGGGGATATTTTCCCGGCAATCGAATGGAGCGATGTCACATCTAAAGCGTCCTGCTCACTCAGAGATGGCAGGATGGTAGGTATTCGCGCAGCGAGCATACTTTTACCGACTCCAGGCGGTCCGACCATCGCTAAATGGTGGCCACCAACAGCTCCAATCTCGAGCGCTTCTTTCGCAGCCTCTTGTCCGGCGATATCGGAAAAATCTGCGCCATCGCTCTCGCGCTCTTCCGTTCGCGCTCCGGATTGAGATTGAGAATGAGATTGGGAGTAAGGGCGCGCAATAGTGCGATCACCAGGAAGATATTCACTACCGCGCAACCAAGCAATTAACTCTCGAAGGTGGCCAAAATGTATGAGCTCTATTCCAGGGACAAGTGAGCCCTCCTCATAGTTTTCAGAGGGGATAAGTGCGCGTTCAATTCCATGAAGCGCAGCAGCGCGAAGGGCAGGAAGAATGCCAGGAACAGATTTAATTCGACCATCGAGAGTCAACTCTCCTAGCGCTACTGCACCTTCAAGTCGACCCAAAGAGAGCTCTTCCGCAGCGGCGAGCAAGGCGAGAGCGATGGCACAGTCGAAGGAGGATCCACGTTTAGGCAGCGCTGCTGGTGAGAGGGCAAGTGTGATCCGCTTATTTGGCCACTGCGCCTGCGAATTAATAATTGCCGAGCGGACTCGATCTCGCGCTTCGGATAACGCGGCATCAGGCAAACCAAGGAGCGTGAAGCCTGGCACGCCATTACCGATATCGGCTTCAACATCAATGAGGTGGCCTGTAAGTCCAACTAAAGAGATGGATTTAGTGATGGCGAGCATTATGCAATCAACCCTTTGATATGCGAGATGCGAAAACTCTTCTTGGAGCCCAGGAGAGCAAGAAGATCGATGCGCCACGGAGCGAATGGTTGGTTGGTAGCTATCCACTCTCGCCCCAGTAGATAAAGACGTCGATATTTCTCTTTCGTGATTGCCTCAATAGGTGCACCAAACTCGATGGTGGAACGAGTTTTTACCTCAACAAAAATAATCTCTGGCTGACCAGAGACAACGTTTGCAAACTTTGTGATGATATCTATCTCTCCATGTGTACCACGCCAATTTCGCTCAAGAATCTGATAACCATTGGCAATTAAATAATTGACTGCCGTATCCTCGCCTGCTTTTCCTAATTGATGGGGTCGATGGGAGAATCTAGAGCGAGAGGCAATTGACATGGCGTCAACCTAAGTTTGCTCGCTGACAGAGAGGTGAAGCGTTGTGGAAAGAAGTGGGCAGGGCGGCTCTGTTGATTACTTGGTTGATTACTTGGTTGATTACTTGCTAATTAATATGACTCAAGTAAACGAGCAATCGGTGCAAAAGATTTTCGATGAATTGGCAAAATACCGTGCTCTTCTATCGCTCGTTGATGAGCGGCTGTGCCATAACCCTTATGTTGAGCAAATCCATACTCTGGATATTGGCTATCCCAAGCGATCATGAGTTGATCTCGATGATCCTTTGCCACTATTGAAGCAGCACCGACCGAATCACTCACCTGATCCCCACGCCACATCGCAATCGATGGAATATTAAGACCTTGAACGTGGTAACCATCAGTGATGATGTAGTCGGGTTGCTCTGTGAGCGCAGTCAGCGCACGACGCATTCCGCCTATGTTGGAGGGATGTAACCCCTGTTCATCAATCTCGTCAGAATCTATCGTGATGATGGAATATGCCAATGCTCGCTCTTTAATCTCTGCGGCAAGCTCCCTACGTCTATCTTCGGTGAAAGATTTGGAATCCCCCACCTCACTCACAGGGCGTGCAGGGTCAAGGATTACTGCTGCAATAACAAGTGGGCCGGCATATGCACCCCGTCCCGCCTCATCAACGCCAGCGATAAGGGTAAAGCCCGCCGCTCGAAGTGCAGCCTCGGGGTTCATTTCACTGGAATTGCGGTCAACGCATCTGGTCGAGGCAAGAGCCCGAAATGTTGTACTGGCCAAATCACTAAAAAAGCTCGTCCTACTACTTTATTAAGCGGAACCATTCCTTTATTTGGATCTTCCTGGTGATAGCGAGAATCTTCACTCGCTGCCCGATGATCACCCATTGCCCAAAGCGATCCCTTTGGAACAGTTACATCAAATTTCATTTCGCTTGGAGCGTTTCCTTCGTATAAGTACTTCTCTTTAACTGGTTTCCCGTTGATCACAAGGGCGCCAGAGGCATCACAACAGACGATGCGATCTCCACCTACACCGATTACACGCTTAATTAAATGTTGCTTAGCTGGATCTGGAGCGAGCCCGACGAAAACTAAACCGTTACGAAGGGCTTGTAATGGAGCGGAACGTTTCTCCTGAAAAGCTGGAGGTAACCATCCTCCCGGATCGCGGAATACCACCACATCGCCACGCTTTACATCGGTGAAAAAATTCCCGAACTTATTCACAATAACTCGATCGTTGATTTCAAGAGTGGTTTGCATAGACCCAGAGGGAATGTAGAACGCCTGAATCAAGAACGCCTTAATGATTATCGAGATGAAAAGTGAAACAACAATGAGAATTGGAATTTCGCGAAGGAGCGAACCCTTCCGCGGAAGTTTCACTACTCGGTTTTCTCTTTCTCAGTCTCGGTCGCGTTCTCTGTGGTCTCAACGGCAGCAGCTGCCTCGACAGCCTCGACAGCCTCGACGGCCTCGACTGGCGCTAGCGCCTCTGCAGTGACTTCCTCTGCCTCGCCAGTTTCAAAGACAATTGTCTCGCTCGGTCCGAAATTGCCACCGCGACGTTCACGAATCTTTGATGCCTTACCGCGCAACTCGCGGAGGTAGTACAACTTCGCGCGACGAACATCGCCACGTCGAACTACTTCAATCTTTTCGATGACAGGGGTGTGTACTGGGAAAGTTCGCTCAACACCAACACCGTAAGAGATTTTACGAATGGTGAAGCTCTCACGAACGCCGCTACCGCGACGACGGATGACCAAGCCTTGGAAGACCTGGATACGGGATTTATTACCTTCGATAACGCGGACGTGAATCTTCAATTCATCGCCAGGGCGGAAGGATGGGAGGTCGCGGCGAAGGGTTGCCGCATCAAGAGCGTCCAATGTATTCATGATCGATATCTCGTTTTTCTCTGGTAATCGCCGCAGGTCGATAACCTAATTAGGACCACTTCGCGATTAGAAACTCGCTCCCCTGCGGCGGGGCGCATTTCTCGCCAAGGCGCCCTATTCTGCCGTGCGCCTGGGGATTACCCAAATCCGCTCCTTAATTCAGCCCCTGGGCCAGACTTCGCGCCTTGGCTTGCTCCAAACGCCAGCGGGCAATCGCGCCATGGTTGCCTGAGGTAAGGATCTCGGGGACTTCAAGACCTCTCCAAAGTGGCGGCTTTGTGTAATTCGGATATTCGACGAGCGCTTGCGCCTGCTCCTCGGAGCTCAGCTGATCGCGAATTACATGTGACTCTTCCAGTAAAGATTCGGGATTTCCCAAAACACCTGGGATCAATCGAGTGATCGCTTCAATCATCGCAAGGGTTGCCACCTCGCCTCCAGCAAGCACGTAATCACCGAGTGAAAGTTCGAGTACTTCAATCTGCACGACCTCGCGGTAATACCGTGGAATGCGAGCATCGATTCCTTCGTAACGCCCACATAGAAAAAGTAAATGTTTCGCTTGAGAGAGATTTTGTGCAATGGGCTGGGTAAATCTCTTGCCTGCTGGAGTGGGAATAATCAAAATGGTTTGTGAATCACTCTCGATAATTGGATCAATAGTTTGTGCGATGGGTTCGGCCATCATGACCATCCCAGCGCCACCCCCATAAGGAGTGTCATCGACGCTCTTGTGCACCCCTGGAGCGTGATCTCGAAGATTGTGCGTTCTTATCTCCAGGATTCCCTCATCTTGTGCCTTACCTAAGAGAGAGAGCGAAAGCGGCGCAAAGTACTCGGGAAAGAGCGTTGCGATATCAATCTTCATCGATCAGACCCCCCGGAGGGTCAATGAAAATTTTCCCTAGTGAAAGGTCGACATTCGGCACCAACGCTTTCACAAAAGGAATGAGAAATTCTCTTCCATTTGGTTTTGTAATTTCTAATAAATCTTGGGCAACACCTGTAATAACTCCGGATACCTCACCAATTGACTGGGAGCCTTTTTCAGGGTTCACATGAAAGACAGTGAGGCCAATTAATTGTTGGATGTGATACTCATCCTCTTCGACATCATCAAGATCAACTTCAGCAAGCAGTTTTACATTGCGAAGCGTTTCCCCTGCGTTCCGATCATCAAAGCCTGCAAAACCAAGGAGCAGGGTTGAGTTATGCCACCTTACGCTTTCGATAGTTAAGCCACCGACGCGCTCGGGATCGGTTGCCAGTTGTGCGCCGGGATAAAAGCGGTCATCAGGTGAATCGGTCAGTACTTCCACGGTGACTTCACCGCGTATGCCATGAACGCGACCAATTCGGCCGACGGTCAGGAGCATTGTTATTCGTCAGCCTCGAGAAGATCCACTCGAATGGGTCGACGGGCAAGAGCGCTTGCAACAGTTCGAAGCGCTTTCGCAGTGCGTCCAGCGCGGCCGATTACTTTGCCAATATCTTCTGGATGAACTCGTACTTCGTAGGTCAAACCGCGACGCCCATTTTTTTCACTGACGACAACATCAGAGGGATGATCAACAATCCCTTTGATGAGATGTTCTAGCGCCTCATCAATCATGGTTACTCGCTTACTGGAGCGCTCTCAGGTGCGCTCTCCGTTGCTTGAGCTACAGGAGCTTCTTCTGCCTCTGCAGGCGCAGCTGCTGGAGTTTCATCCGCAGCTTCAACCTTTGGTGCGTTTTTCGCAGCAAGCTTCTCTGCTGCACGCTTCTTCAAAGTGGTAGCGCCATCTTTTGGCTCGTTCATCGCATCTTTTGCAGCAGCTTCGAAGGCGGCGCGGCGATCAGGTCGCGGCGGAGCAACTTTGAGCGTGCCCTCTTTGCCTGGCAAGTCGTAATGCTTCTGCCAATCACCAGTGATCTTCAACAACGCTTCAACTGCGGGGGTAGGGGTTGCGCCAACGCCCATCCAATAAAGAGCGCGCTCAGAATTGATGATGATTAATGAAGGCTCTTGAGCGGGTGAGTACCGACCAATCTCTTCGATGGCCTTGCTGTTACGCGCCGAGCGTGAATCAGCAACGACAATCCGAAAATGCGGAGTGCGAATCTTTCCCATACGAGCTAAACGAATTTTTGCAGCCACAAACTCTCCAAGTTCTTTTACGTTATGAGGAAGCGGGCAACTGCCTCGAGGTTTATGAGTACGGGAGAGAGGGCCCGTTCTCAAGGGTCCCTATCTTGCCAGCAGCGGCCCGAACCGCCAAAACGGGGCTGACCTAACCGCGCTCCTCCTGAGCCCGCTTCGCAGGGTTTCCGGAGCGAGATTTCTTTGCCGGCCGCTGTTCTCGGCGCCCCATTCCGCTGGGCGCAAGAGCAGCTGCTCCCCCTAAACCAGGTGGTAAACCTGCTCCCCCGCCCTGGCGGAGCTGCTTCATCGCTTTCTGTGCAGCCGCGAAACGATCCAACAATTTATTAACCGTCGACACTTCATGGCCACTTCCTTTTGCGATACGCAGTCGTCGGGAGCCATTCATAATCTTGGGATTCGATCTCTCTTCAGGTGTCATCGATTGAATAATTGCAGCTGCGCGATCTGTCTCACTGTCATCTAGTGATTCAATCTGCTTTTTCATCGCTGCACCTTGTGCACCAGGCATCCCTGGCAACATGCCAAGTAACTTTGACATCGAGCCCATCTTTTTCATTGCCTGTAATTGTTCAAGGAAATCATCGAAGGTGAAATCTTCGCCGCTCGTAAATTTCTCTTCTAGGCGAGCAGCGCTCTTCTCATCAAGAGCTTTCTTCGCCTGTTCAGCGAGAGTGGCGACATCTCCCATCCCCAAAATTCGCTGCGCCATTCGCTCTGGGTAGAAAGGTTCGAAATCTTGACTCTTCTCGCCTGTTGAGAGGAAGAGAATTGGTTTACCAATAACTGAAGTGACAGAAAGCGCAGCGCCAGCACGCGCATCGCTATCTACTTTGGTAAGCACAACACCATCAATACCTACTCCAGTATTAAATGCATTCGCAGTATTTACTGCGTCCTGACCTGTCATTGCATCAACAACAAAAAGAGTGTCATCTGGAGTCACTGCATTTTTAATTGAGCGCGCCTGTTTCATCAATTCCACATCAACGCCTAATCGACCGGCGGTATCGAAAATGACGTAGTTGTGTAAGCGCTGCTCCGCAAAAGCTAGCCCAGATGATGCAACGTTAATTGGATCGCCGATTCCGTTCCCAGGTTCTGGTGCAAAAACTGGAACGCCAATCTGTTCACCAATTACTTGAAGCTGTTGCACCGCATTAGGCCTAGCAAGATCGCATGCGACAAGAAGAGGGGTATTTCCTTGCTCCTTTAACCAGAGCGCTAGCTTGCCGGCAAGGGTGGTCTTTCCAGAACCTTGCAAACCGGCAAGCATGATTTTGGTAGGGGGGCGTTTTGATGTCGTAAGCGAGCGCGCATTAGTTCCAAGAATTTTGAGAATCTCTTCATGGATGATGGTGATGACTTGTTGCGCTGGATTGATACCTGATTGTTTGAGTGATATCGCTTCTAATCCCCGTCGCCTAACATCGGCAACTAATTGATCGACAACGACGAGCGCAACATCGGCCTCTAAAAGCGCGGTGCGGATCTCTCCCACTGTTGATTCGAGATCAACGGGATTGATCCGCCCACGACTTCGCAATCCTGCAAGGGTTCTCGACATCCGCGAGGTGAGCGCATCAAACACTCCCCTAGCCTACCTACCGTCGAGAGCTACCAGATTGTTAGCTTTTTCTCCTGCAGTTAGAGCGCAGGAATGCCACGCTCTCCAGTCCGAACTCGTACCACTTCTTCAACTGGAATGGACCAGACCTTGCCATCGCCAATCGAACCGGTCCCTGCGGCTTTTACGATTGCATCGATTGCGCCAGCAGCATCAGTAGCTGCGACAAGGATTTCCACCCGCACCTTAGGGACGAAACGAACGGTCACTTCAGCGCCACGATAAACCTCGGTATGGCCACCTTGTCTGCCAAAACCACTGGCCTCCGAGACGGTCATCCCATGGATACCTTTGGCGCTTAGCGCATCTTTCACATCATCAAGTTTTTGCGGCTTAATGATTGCCGTAATTAGATTCATTGTTGCCATTAGAACGCACCTCCACGAGCTCCACCGAGTTCATACGCTGATTCAGCATGCTCAGATAGATCGATACCTTTCGCTTCAGCTTCTGGTGCAATCCTGAAGCCGATTGTCTTATCGATTATCTTCGCAATGATGTAAGTGACAATGAATGAATAGACCAGCACCGCAACGCTCGCGATCAGTTGGCGATTTAATTGATCGAATCCCCCGCCGAAGAGCAGACCGTTGATGCCCGCTGGCGCATCTGCCGTGGCAAAGACGCCCACGAGAATTGAACCGGCGAGTCCGCCCACAAGGTGCACGCCAACCACATCAAGTGAATCGTCGTAACCCAACTTGTACTTCAAACCAACGGCGAGCGCGCAGAGAGCTCCAGAGATAGCCCCAAGTGCAATCGCACCTAGCGGATTAACTGCAGAGCATGCCGGCGTGATGGCAACAAGTCCTGCTACTACTCCCGATGCAGCGCCAAGGCTGGTCGCCCTGCCATCGCGAAGCTTCTCCACAACCAACCAAGCGAGCATTGCTGCGCCAGTTGCGACAAATGTATTGAGGAAAGTGATGCCCGCTGTTGCATTAGAAGCAACTGCCGAGCCTGCGTTAAATCCAAACCAACCGAACCAGAGTAGCCCTGCACCAATCATGACAAGCGTCAAGTTATGTGGCTTAAAACCTTCACGTCCGAAACCAACTCGCTTTCCAATGACAAGCGCTGCAGCAAGACCTGCGATACCTGCATTGATGTGCACTGCGGTGCCACCAGCAAAGTCAATTGCTTTGAGTTGGTTAGCAATCCATCCTCCCGGATCGCTCTCGCCGCTATCAAAATCAAATACCCAGTGCGCGACTGGGAAGTAAACAAGCGTCGACCAAATAATGACAAATGCGATCCAGCCGCCAAACTTTGCTCGATCTGCAATTGCGCCAGAAATTAGCGCCACCGTGATGATGGCAAACATCGCTTGAAATGCGATAAAGACCGAGGTGGGAATGCCGCCGAAGAATGAATCCGGTGCAATCTGGTCAGTCAGTCCGAACATCTCGAACGGATTACCGAGTAATCCATTGCCGAGATCTTTTCCAAAAGCCATCGAGTATCCGTAGAGAACCCATAGGACTGAAACAATTCCCATAGAGATAAACGACATCATCATCATGTTCAAGACGCCTTTGGCTCGAACCATTCCGCCATAGAAGAGAGCAAGCCCTGGCGTCATTAATAGCACCAAAGCACAGCTCATCAACATCCAGGCGGTATCACCTGAATTGAGTACCGCTTCGCTCATTTCATTAACTCCCACTCTGTTAGAAATCTGCCTAATCGTGCAGCAGGTGGGGTAACTATGCGGGGGCTCGACGTCAGAGGGGTTAGTGGGAGGTTTCAGGTTGATAAACAATCCTGGCGTTCTGTAACAAGAATGTTTCCGATTGTCACAGGTGCCTTACTCGTTGAGCAGCCCCGAGATATAGCTCTCCGGAGCGAAAGGAGCGAAATCGCCCACCCCTTCACCAGTGCCAACATATTTGATGGGAATTCCCAGAGCGTGCTCAATGGCAAGGGCTGAGCCCCCTCGAGTGGAGCCATCGAGCTTTGTGAGGACCACGCCGGTGACCGCTACGGCAGCGGTGAAGTTCTCTGCCTGGGCCAGCGCGTTCTGACCAGTACTTCCATCGAGTACAAGGAGTACTTCACTTACCGGCGCTTTTTTCTCAACTACTCGACGTATCTTGCCGAGTTGATCCATCAGCCCCTCTTTTGTGTGCAAACGACCAGCGGTATCGATGAGAACAAAATCTGCGTCGCGCTCAATCGCTTGGCTCACGCCGTCAAAGGCAACTGCGGCGGGATCAGCCCCATCTCTACCTCCAAAACAGAGAAGACCAGAACGTGCAGCCCAAGTCTCTAATTGTTGACGCGCAGCGGCACGAAAGGTATCTGCCGCAACAACAACTACTGATTTACCATCTGCCGCCAACAGCGCTCCAAGCTTTCCCACGCTCGTAGTTTTACCGCTGCCATTGACGCCAACTACGAGAATTACCGTAGGTGAAATCTCCGCGTGCAGTAACGCGCGATCGCTTCTCACTAAAAGCTCTGCAAGTGCATCATGTAATGAGAGGTGTTTATCTTCACGAAGGCGTTCCGATACTGAACGTGCGAGGTTCGGTCCAAGATCAGCGCCAATTAATGTGCTCTCTAAATCATTCCAATCAATTTGGCCCCGCTCAGAAGATGGCGCGCCTTCAGCGCGCTTGAAGAGCGAGGTGAATTTACTAAAGAGCGCCACTAGGCGTTCTCAATTTCACGAATTCGCTGTGAGATAACTTCAGTCACCCCGTCGCCACGCATGGTCACGCCATAGAGCGAATCTGCAATCTCCATCGTCCGTTTCTGATGGGTAACGATGATCAATTGCGAATCCGCTCGAAGTTCGGAAAGCACTTCAAGCAACCGCCCTAAGTTCACGTCATCGAGCGCGGCTTCAACCTCGTCGAGTACATAGAACGGGCTGGGGCGAGCTTTAAAAATCGCCACAAGAAGAGCTACTGCGGTGAGTGAGCGCTCACCACCTGAGAGAAGCGAGAGTCGTTTTACACGCTTTCCTGGTGGTCGCGCTTCGACGTCGACACCAGTGGTAAGCCAATCTTCCGGATTGGTAAGAATGAGACGGCCATCGCCATCAGGGAAGAGGCGTGGGAATATCTCACTAAAAGCTTTTGCAGTATCGCGGTAGGCCTCTTTGAAAATTGTCTCCACTCGCTCATCAACTTCACGAACAATTTCCAGCAAATCGCGACGGGTATTCTTCAGGTCTTCTAACTGATCAGCGAGATACTTCGCACGTTCTTCCAGGGCCGAGAACTCTTCTAGCGCTAGTGGATTGATTTTGCCCAATAGGGCAAGTGAGCGCTCGGCAGCTGCAAGGCGCTTTTCTTGTTGATCGCGGCGATACGGAATAACTTCGGTAGAAATGACCTGACCATCGTCATCGAGAACAAATGTTGGTACATCATTTGTTGGTCCATACTCACCAATCAACGTGGCGGTGTCGAGACCAAACTCAGTAATAATCTTCTCTTCAAGTTGTTCAATCCGCATTCGCTGTTCAGCTCTTGCAATCTCATCTTTATGCACGCTATCTGTCAGTTGTTCCATCTCAGCGGTTAGCTCACGATTTTTCGATCGAACGGCAAGAATTTCACCTTCGCGCTCAGTTCGCGCGGATTCGAGAGCGCTCCGCTCTGCCATCGCTTTTGTTATAGAAACTTCAATCTGAATCAGAGCGTCGTAAGCAATTTCAGCGAGCCGTTGTGCCACAACGGCGGCGGTAGCACGCGCCTCACGTTTAGCAATCGCGCGCACTCGCGAATCTCGCTCATTCTGCGCTCCGCGCTCTAGCGCTACTGCGCGCTCTGCCATCGCGTTTGCCCGCTCTTCGCCAGTTCGTAAAGTCAATCGCGCTTCCATCTCGACAGTCCGAGCTAACGAAACTCTCTCCCGAAGAGCGTCTACATCAAAACTCTGCGGTTCAACTACAGGAGTTACAGCTATAGGGGCGCTTTGCAGCGCAATCAAATCACTCTGATAGCTGGCGATTAAATCGTTGGCTTCACCAATTGATGCAGTTAGTCGCTCAGCCTCAGCATGCGCTGCCGAACGAGTCTGACTAAAAACAGCAATCTGCTCGGCAAGAGCTGCCATTCGCGCATCTGATTCATTAAGTGCCGCAAGCAATCTTTCTAGTTCGTTTCGCTGTGCATTTACCTTTTCGACAGCTTGTGAAATTTCAAATCTCAAACGTTCACCGTTATGTGTGAGTTCAACTAACTTCTGCTCACTTACTTCGATGGCAGCATTTAATTCGACGATGCTTGATTCGCGCTTTGAACCACCGCTAACTAAATCTCGACCGAGAATATCGCCCTCTTTAGTGACCACCCGAAGCGTCGGATATTGCTGCAGGATCGAATGTGCGATGTTCAACGACTCTGCGATAACCGTATTGCCAAGAAATTGTGCGAGTGGACGTTGTAGTTGGACAGTTCGAATGACATCCACTGCCCTATACGCACCTTGTGGCAATGGTTGGTTAAATACTTGAAGTGGAGTTTCAAGCGAACCAACAACGACAATCTCAGCGCGACCTGCATTCTCGCGCTTTAACAAGGTGAGGGCGTCGAGGGCATCAGAGAGGCGACCAACGACCACTGCATCGGCAAGGGAACCAAGTGCAGCACCTATTGCAATCTCCCACCCCGAAGCCACTTCCATTAAAGATGCTAGCGAACCAAGAACAGGTACTTCATTTCGAGAATTGAGTAGCGCTGCGCTGCCATCACGTGATGCGACTGAAAGTTTGAGCGCTTCGACTCGTGCTTGAGTGGAAGAACGCTCCCGCTCAATTGAACGTTCTCGATCGCGTAAAGACTCTAACTCTGCATTCGCTGAATCAAGGGCGCTCTTTTTGCCTTGGTAATCAGAATCCAATTCCTCTTCGCCTGCGCCATGCCCTGCAATCTCTGCCTCTTTTGCTGCGAACTGCTGTTGGGCCTGCGCTGCTCGGTTGAGCGCATCATCGCGATTACGTGAGAGGCGGGCTATCTCTGCTTCACTGGCTTGGATTCTCGAAAGAAGTGAGTTGATTTCACCCTCTCGTCGTGCATTTCCTTCGCGCACATCAGCAGCTGCTCGAAGCGCTTGAGCTAATGCATTCTCTCGAGCCTTTAGCTCTGCCTCTGCTCCAGCAAGATTTGCGCTGGCAACGGTAAGTGCCTCTTGTTGCGCAACTAAAGTCTGACGAAGCGCCCGCTCTTGCTCTCTAATTCCAGAAGCATCGCGCTCCATCGCCTCAGGATCAACGGTTGAAGCAAGCACCTCTTCAGAATCTGAGAGATAACGTGCTCGCTCGCTTGCCAAATTGGCGCTGCCACGGAATCTCTCGCGAAGTGAATTGAGTTGGTAAAAAGTATCTTGTGCTTTCGCAAGTACTGGAGCCTGGGAGAAAGTAAGTTGTTCTAATTCGCCTTCGCGAGCGCGGATAACTTCTAGTTCGCGCTCCACCTCACTTCTTCGCGCACGGAGCGCTCCCTCATCAGCGACCTCAACTGTAAAAGTCTCTTGAAGCGTAATTAAGTCTTCAGCATATAAGCGCAATTTTGCATCACGAACATCTGCTTGAATCGTTGCCGCTTTCTTTGCCACTTCTGCTTGTTTGCCTAGCGGTTTGAGTTGTCGACGAAGTTCGGTGAGTAAATCCTGGATTCGTGCAAAGTTTGCTTGCATCGCCTCTAACTTTCTAAGCGCTTTCTCCTTCCGTTTGCGATGCTTAAGAATTCCCGAAGCTTCCTCGATGAAAGCGCGTCGTTCTTCCGGATTAGCGGAAAGGATTGAGTCGAGTTGACCCTGTCCCACTACAACGTGCATTTCGCGACCGATACCGCTATCACTTAACAACTCCTGAATGTCTAGCAGTCGGGAGGTCTCACCGTTGATTTGATATTCGCTCGTACCATTGCGGAAAAGGATGCGCGAAATTGTTACTTCAGAAAATTCAATAGGAAGTGCGCCATCGGTGTTATCAATAGTTACAGAAACTTCTGCGCGACCAAGTGGGGCGCGTCCGGTAGTACCCGCAAAGATGACATCTTCCATCTTTCCACCGCGCAGGCTCTTCGCCCCTTGTTCGCCCATAACCCAAGTGAGCGCGTCAATGATGTTCGATTTTCCGGATCCATTGGGACCGACCACGCAGGTAATCCCAGGTTCAAAGCGAAGCGTGGTGGCAGAGGCAAAGGACTTGAAACCTTTGAGGGTGAGCGCCTTGAGGTACATCGGTTGAGAGCCACCCCCTTTCGGTATTTCCCTTACATTTTGCTCCGCCTACCCTAACTACTGGTTACCGCTTCTTCTGGCACTTCGGGCAGAGGTGGCTGGAGCGATTCATAAACCTCAACCTTTGGATGAGGGTTCCACACCGGGGGCAGGGCTCCCCCTCTTGGCCATAAGCGTTGAGTTCGAGATCGAAATATCCGCTCTCACCGTTCACTCTTTTGTACTGCTCATCTATTGAGCTTCCCCCCGCAGCAATGGCACGCGCCATCACGTCCCGGAGCGCTCCGAGCAATTTTTCAACTTCCGATCGCTCCAAAGTGTTTGCGTGGATTTCAGGGTGAATTTTGGCAGCCCATAGACCTTCATCGGCGTAGATATTTCCCACTCCGCTAACCACCTCTTGATTGAGAAGAACCCGCTTAATCTCGCTCTTTCGCGAACGAATTTTTTCGTTAATTACCTCTAATGAATAAGTGGGGGTCTGCTCCTCAAAAACCTCCATTAAATCTGGGGCGATGTGAGTAATTGATTGTGGAATGACTCCCCCAAATTGATGGCCGCGATGGAGATCTTCTGCCATCTCTTCTAAGGCTAGATATCCAAAAGTTCTTTGATCTTCAAATTGCAACTCCCGATTGCCATTACTAAATTCAATGCGCGCGCGAACATGTGATGATCGAAGTGCTGGAACTTTTGGTAAATGTACTTGGCCGCTCATGCCTAAATGAATCACGAGCGCATATGGGCGATCAAAGGTGAGCCAAATAAATTTGCCGCGGCGGTTGACCGCCACAACTTTTGCTCCCAACAATGGATTTCGTGCGCTTCGCAGGGATGGTCCTTTGCTGCGTCTAACTGCTCGTGGATGGAGGATTTTTACCGCTGAAATTCTCTTTCCTGGCAACCACCGAGCTAGTTCGCTTCGGACGGTCTCTACTTCAGGTAGCTCAGGCACGGTCGCTTAATGTAGTGAATGCCATCGTTGCCGCAATCTGTTCTGCCTCGCGCTTACTCTTTCCAGTTCCGCGCCCCACAACTTTGCCCTGCACGCGCACTTCGGCTACAAAATCTTTATCGTGATCCGGGCCAGTATCTGTCACCACATATTCAGGAGCTCCCATATTTCGTTCTGCTACTAACTCTTGCAGAGCAGTCTTGCCATCAAGCCCGGCACCTCTCTCTAAGGCATGTGCAATAAGAGGCGAGATCAGAGGCAGAATGATGTTCTTTGTCGCTTCAAAACCTTTATCGATATAGAGCGCTCCAAAGAGCGCCTCTAGCGAATCGGCAAGAATCGATGCTTTTGCTCGCCCACCAGAGCTCTCTTCGCCTTTACCAATTTTGATGTGATTGCCAAGTCCAAGAGTTCGTGCGACTTCGGCGAGCGCCACGGTATTCACAATTCCGGAGCGAAGCGGACTTAATCTGCTCTCGGGTAAATCTGGGTAGCGTTGATATAACTCCGCGGTGACTATTAGACCCAAAACGCTATCGCCGAGAAATTCCAACCGTTCATATGTGGGAAGGCCACCAGATTCGTAGGCGAAAGAACGGTGGGTAAGCGCTATTTCAAGGAGTTGCTCATCAACCTCAGCACCGAGAGCCTGAGTTAGGTCGCGATGCATAGTCGTGCTTAAACCTCTAGAGCGTTACGGTCCCGATAGGTGCCGCATGTAGGGCACGCGATATGTTGTAAACGTGGTTGACGGCACTGTTCGCAGAGAACGGTGTTCGCTGCGCTGGTACGCCACATGCTCCGGCGCCAACGAGTTCGGGCACGGGAGAGCTTTCGCTTTGGTACTGGCATGGGAGAACTATCCCTCATTGAGGGTGAATTTGCCAAAAAAACAAGAAACCAGAAGAAACCGGGGGGGTAACGGGGGCTACTGCGAGCGCCCACCCTCGCCCAAGTCGGGGAGATCTCTAAGTTTGCTCCACCGCGGGTCGATGCTTTCATGGCTATGGCCCTCTGGGTTCTCGGCAATCTTCTCGCCACATTCAGGACAGAGGCCAGGGCACCTTTCGGAGCAATGCGGCGTCATCGGCAGATCGAGTATTACCGCATCTCGAATCGGAGGTAGCAAATCAATATGTTCATCGGAGATCAATAACGGTTCATCTTCGTCTTCATCCAAGTCAACTGGAAGAGCATAAAAGTAGAGTTCCTGGATCAATGCGCGAACAGGAAGAGCGATGGGATCTAAACAACGAACACATTCGCCTCTGGCAATTGCTTCGATCTCACAACTGGCAAGCACGCCCGTAGAAACTGACTCAACTTTTCCTGAAATAGAGATTTCACTCCCCAGTTCAATCGCAATCACATCAATTCCTACTCGCTCTGGCGAGAGAAATGAACGCGAAATCGCCATCATCTCCCCAGGTTGGCGACGAAGGTCGTGAATAGAAATTGAGAATTCGGAGATATGTGAGGAGTGTGCGTGGGTAGCCATACTTATTAACTCCCGCTATTCATCTGCTAGCTGTGAAAGGACATCCTTCTCGCTCGCGCCAGCAATTCGTTCTCGTCCTTTAACTACTGCATCCATGGTCTTGGTAAGAATGACTTCCAATGTCGCAAGTCGTGAATCGATATAGGAATCCACCTCATCACGCTGTTCTTGAGCGCTTTGATGGGCTTCACTCAAGATTCGCTCTGCCTCTGCCCGAGCAGCAATGACAATCTCAGTTTGCTCCACCAATCGCGCAGCCTCTTCACGAGCCATGGCGACAAGTTGTTCGGCGCTGATGCGACCTTCTTCAATGATGGAATCTCGATCTGTAAGAACTTTTGAAGCAGCATCTAAATCGGAGGGAAGGCTTAACTTCACTTCATCGAGAATGCCAAGTAATTCACCTCGGTGAACTACGCACGAGGCGCTAAGAGGTACTGAGCGCGCCTCCTCCACCATGGAGATGGCCAGTTGCAACTTATCTAAGGACTCCATCTATCGCTTACCTCCTGCTATTCGTTCGACAAGCGAAGCATGCACAGGTGCGGGCACATAGGTCGTGACATCTCCCCCATACGTTGCCAACTCTTTGACCAATGATGAGGAGAGGAAAGAAAATTCAGGTCTTGTCGCCATGAATAACGTTTCTATCCCGGAGAGCTGGCGATTCATCTGCGCCATTTGGAGCTCATAATCAAAATCACTAACCGCTCGAAGGCCTTTAACAATCGCAGGGATCTTCCGTTCCTTGCAATAATCGATGAGCAGGCCGCTCCACGAATCCACTTTGACATTCGGGAAAGCCTTGACTGTCTCGCGAATCATTTCCATCCGCTCTTCGACCGAAAAGAGTGAACCTTTCGTCCGATTGACCAGAACCGCAACCACGACTTCATCAAACTGCTCGCTGGCACGTTCGATGACATCAAGATGTCCAAAGGTGATGGGATCGAACGAACCTGGACAAACAACGCGCATCATGAGGACACGGTAGCAAGCAGGGCAGGGTCAGGGCGAGAAATCAAGAAATGGCGGAGAGTAAACCAAAGTAAACAGCGCCTTCTCCGTATTTTCGCTCCTTGCTGGCCAGGAGCCCTGTGGGCCAACTGAAGGGCGCAACGCGAGAGGATCTTTCGACAATCACCACTGCATCGGGGTGAAGAATTCCTCGCTCCAGGATTTTACTGAGAACCTTCTCAATAACCTCATTTGCCACTTCGTACGGGGGGTCAAGGTAGACCACATCAGAGTTAAGTAATTTTGATTGTTCAAGATCTAGGTAACTATCAACGCTCATTTGAAGGGTCGAAAATTTGCCTAATACAGAACTCTTTACCAATTCATAATTCTCACGGCATACTGCCGCAGCTTTTTTATCTTTTTCCACTGCGACGACTTCGCTCGCACCGCGCGAAAGCGCTTCTAACCCGACCGCACCTGTTCCGCTAAACAAATCAAGGAAAGTAATTCCTTCACATGTACCGATTTCTGATTCGAGCGCCGAAAAGATTCCCTCTCGAGTCCGATCTGAAGTTGGCCGTGTTACTCCTGCTGGTTGGAGAAGTATTCGCCCCTTAGCGTTACCCGCAATGATTCTCATGGTGACCCGTCACGCCTTCTCGATAAAATCTGAACGTTCGTCACGTTCTAACTTGGCAAGTTCATCCCGTAGCGCAACATGGCGCTTGAGCTCTGGGTCAGCAGCGATGATTTCGTTTGCAACATCCCGCGCACGCTCGATGATCTTCTCATCTCGCAACACACGCAACAAGCGCAACTGGGATCGACTCCCCGATTGCGCAGTGCCAAGCACATCACCTTCGCGACGTTGATCAAGATCGACTCGAGCGAGTTCAAACCCATCGAGCGAATTTGCAACTGCCTGCAGGCGCTCCATCGCAGAGCTCTGTTCTTCAACTTTGGTCAGCAATAGACATAACCCTGGTTTGGAGCCACGACCAACCCGACCACGTAACTGATGTAGTTGCGAGATTCCAAAGCGATCTGCATCTGCAATCACCATTACCGTGGCATTAGGAACATCAACTCCCACTTCAATGACGGTCGTTGCTACTAGACAATCAATGTCACCTTGCGAGAAGGAGCGCATGATTCGATCTTTCTCTTCGCTCAACAATTTGCCATGTAAAACGCTCACTCGGACCGATTTCAATGGACCATGAGCGAGTTGCTCATAAAGAGATTCAACAGAGTGCGCCTCGTGCTCTATCTCTGAGTTTGACGTACTGGATTTCTCTTTGCCAGATTCAATTCGCGGTGCCACAACATAGCCTTGAGCACCCTTGCGAACCTCTTCAACAATGCGCTCCCAAGCCCGTTCTACGTAACGTGGTTTTTCAAGCTCATTAATGACATGAGTAGTGATGGGCGAGCGACCTTTTGGTAGTTCAGTTAACGTTGAGATATCCAAATCACCGAAGACAGTCATAGCTACAGTTCTTGGAATTGGCGTAGCGGTCATAACCAAAAGGTGCGGTGGTAATTGTGCTTTCAATTTGAGAGCGTCTCTTTGCTCAACTCCAAATCGATGTTGCTCATCAACGACAATAAGGCCTAAATCTGCGAAGTTAACTCCTTCACTTAAGAGCGCATGGGTACCGATGACAATTCCTGCCGAACCATCTTCAATCTGTGCGAGCACTTCTTTTCGTGCCGCCGCCGGCGTGGAACCAGTAAGCAGCACTACCCGGGTTGCGCGATCACTCCCGCCAAGCATGCCCGCCGTTGCTAATTCACCAAGCGTCGCAGAGATTGAACGAAAATGTTGAGCTGCTAAAACTTCCGTGGGGGCAAGTAGCGCTCCTTGACCACCAGTATCAACCACAGCCAGTAGCGCACGAAGGGCAACGATAGTTTTGCCTGAACCAACTTCACCTTGAAGTAACCGGTGCATTGGTCGCTGAGATTTCATGTCGGATTCAATTTCAGCTCCCACCGCAATTTGTCCTGCAGTAAGTTCGAATGGAAGATTTTGATCAAAGATTTCTAACAGCCCACCACTACGAAAGAGTCGCGGGGTTGTATGGAGGGACTCAAATTGATGTCTGCGTCGCGCCAAGAGCAATTGGAGCGAGAGCGCCTCATCGAAAGTCAACCGCTCAAGCGCTTTGGCTGCCGCCAAATGGGAATCTGGTAAGTGAATGTCACAAAGCGCTTGATGGGCGCTCGGCAGCTCTCCGCGATATTCCTCTGGCAAAGTCTCGGGAACTTCGTCGATTACATCGAGAATCGTCCTGACGCACTGACCAATTTTCCAAGAGGGGAATTTTGCAGTTGCTGGATATACAGGTATCAATTTTCCAGCAAACTCTCCTGCTGCCTCGTCAGTATCAGTGCCCTCAGGAATAAGAAGATACTCAGGATGAGCTAGCTGGCGAGCCCCCTTGTATGTGCCAATTTTTCCAGCAAATAGACCGGTTCGACCTACGCGCATTTCGCGCTCTCGCCACGCTTGATTAAAAAAGGTAAGTGATAATTTCTTTTTGCCATCACTAACTTTCACTTCAAGAATTGATCCCTTGCGGCCGCGCATTGGACGATTATTGGTATCAACAATCTCTGCCAAAATAGTGACAACATCGCCATCCTTTAATTCATCAATGTCAGTGAGTTCGCCTCGAGCCACATATCTCCGTGGATAGTGATGGAGTAAATCTTCAACGGTTGAGTAGCCAAATGCCGTATTGAGCGCCTTGGCCGTTCTATCACCCAGGGCTGCCGACAACTTAGCGTTGAGGGCAACCATTTATTCGATTCCGATCAACAATGGATACCAAGCTTGTCCACCCACATAGTGTGCAACCTCAAGAGTTGGATGGGCGATTGAAATACGTTCTATCAAAGCTTGCGCAACCTCAATAGTCGCATTGGCGCCAGTCACCAAAGTAATCAACTGGGTAGCAGCATTAATAACTTTTGAGATTGCTTCATGGGCAACATCAACGACATCCACTCCATGGGCGATTATTTTGCGGTCCTGGAGCGCAATAACAGCTCCAGGGTTTACTACCTCGCCATAACTTTCCATCTGTCGTGGCGCAATGGCGATTGTGAGCGAAAGTGTGGCGCGCGCGGCAGCTTCCATCGTATGCACTTCTTCCACAAAATCACTCTCAAGGTCTTCCGAATGTGTGGAAATTGCGGCAAGTGCCTGGAGTGGGGAATAAGAATTGATTACCGCGACGCTTTTTTTGGCTGATTCCAAAATTTGCGCTGCATTTTGAGCGCTCTGGTGGCCATGCGCATCATGCGGAATGAAGATAACTTCGGTGCTCTCACCCGCGGCAAGTACCCATTCTTCTGAAGTGACTCGACGGGACTCAAATGCTTTGATCACATTGACCCCAGACTCGCGCATGAGCGTTTCAAAACCAGAACCATTTGCGACCGTGACAAGGGTGCGTTCACTTTTGCATCCAGATAGATCCAGCGCTGTGATACGGATATTTTCCGGCTTGCCTATCTCCTTCGCGAAAGCCACCGACTCTTCGACAAAATCAGTATGAACATGAACCTTCCAAAACTTTGCTCCGCCAACAATTAATAGGCTCTGCCCAATACCAGAGAGTTTTCTGCGAAGAAGTTCTACTTGCTCTTCAGAGAGATTAGTTAACTCGTACATAACCTCGAATGCGCCATCACTTTTTTGGCTGACATCGAGCGAAGGTGAGCCACTACTCGTGTAAAAAGGAATATCGTCGACATTATCGATTTCGCCATCCAGTACTGCGACGAGCGATCGATAGATAAGTTCAATCCCGTGTGCGCCGGCATCGATAACTCCACGCGCTGCCTCACTCGGAGGATTGATTGCGCTATCAAGAGTTGATGCTCGGGCTGCCTTCCATGCGGCGAGCGCAATTTCACCATCGCGTCGCATCTCATTGCCCCATGAACCCACACTTGTTGCCGCATCACGCGCTGCGCGCGCAACCGAGAGGATTGTTCCCTCTTTCGGATCAGCAACTGCCTTCAATGCGCGCTCGTGTGCCAGAGCAAATGCCTTGGGTAAATTCTCACGTAACCCATCAGCAAAACCTCGGAAAATCTGACTTAGCAAGACTCCAGAATTTCCTTGCGCGCCATGGAGCGCGCCTTCTGCTGCAGCATCGGCGATGGCGCCGAGATCCTCAGAGTCTTCACTCTCGACCGCCTCTG
>JBEGVX010000006.1:0-4692 GCA_041178105.1 Actinomycetota bacterium | reverse complement strand
TTTGCCAGTAGGTCATTTATTTTGTCAGAATTAAGTTTCTCCAAAAGCTTCAGTGATTCATTGATGTCAGCAAATCCAACGAATGCGTGAAATTCAGTGAGCGCAACGACCATCTCGGGTTTGTGATTTTGATCTTTGCAAATGTTCTGCAACTCGGGAATATCTTCAAGAGCAGGGTGGACCTGAAGGGAGAGCGCTCTTTCTACTGCGAGAATTTTGGCGAGAAAGGGCAGCTGTCCTTTGGGGAGGGCCGGAGCTAGCGTGCTGGTGATCTGGTCAAGAGTTAAACCGGAGCCCGCAACGGGAGATGGACCTTCGGGATTATCGCCAAACCATAGTTCAGCCTCTGGTTCAACGCTTTCGAGCGCTCCTCTTTGTCGAGCCAGAGTCTGACGCGACCCCCATGGGTAATTCTTGATAGTTCCATGGATGGTGAGAATTTTCTTATTGAGTTGGGTCATCCTCGCTTGGTGGCAGCATCAATAAGTAAGACGGGGATTCCATTTCGAATGGGGTAAGCCAAAGCGCATCTCTTACAGAATAGAGATTGAGATTCAAGAGCCAGCTCTCCGCGACATTGTGGACATACGATAATTTCAAGAATTTTGGGATCAACTGTCACCGCCCAATCACCTCCAATGCCTCATCGCGGATAGCGCACATTATCTCATCGCTATCTGCTTCTACGTTAAGTCTCAGTAATGGCTCCGTATTTGAGGAGCGGACATTAAGCCACCAATTGCCTGAAGTAATAGTTAAACCGTCGAGGCGATCAATCTCCCCCCGGTCTGAGAAGTGGGCTTCAACTCGACCCATTACTTCCGCTGCATCAGCCACCCGTGAATTTATCTCACCACTTCCGAAATATTTTCGATACTTACTAATGATGGATGAAAAGTTAACCGAGTTGGGTGAATCTCCGAGAGCCGCAATCGCATAAAGCGCAGCAAGCATTCCCGAGTCGGCGCTCCAAAAATCTCGAAAATAAAAGTGTCCCGAATGTTCGCCACCAAAAAGCGCCCCAGTCTCTGCCATCTGCGACTTGATATATGAGTGACCGACTCTACTTCGAGATGGCTTGCCACCACATTTTTCAATAACTTCAGGCACTACTCGTGATGAAATCAAGCTATAGATGATGGTGCTTCCAGGAACTTTTCTTAACTCGCTCTCTGCAATTAATGCAGTTAGTAAAGATGGAGCAACAAGTTGACCAGTCTCATCAACGAGAAAACATCGATCTGCATCGCCATCAAATGCAAGCCCCAAGTCAGCCTCCTCTTCGACTACTCGCTTCTGCAAATCTCTTAAGTTAGCGCTATCCAGCGGATTTGCTTCGTGATTTGGAAAAGTCCCATCTAACTCAAAGTACATCGGCACAATTTCCACATTTAGCGGTCCGAGAACTTTAGGAACGGTATGTCCGGCCATTCCATTTCCTGCATCAATGACAATCTTGAGGTGTCTGATGCCAGAACAATCAACAAGTTTTCTTAAGTATGCACCGTACTCGTCGAGAAGATCTACGCGTCGCTCTTCACCCATCTGCTTGGCGATTGGGAGATTATTTTCAATGAGAGCTTGCCGTATTTGTTCTAAGCCAGTCGCTGCTCCGACAGGTTTTGCTCCTGCTCGCGCTAATTTAATTCCATGATATTCAGCAGGGTTGTGACTTGCGGTAAACATCGCACCTGGAATGTTTAATTTTCCAGTTGCGAAATAAAGTTGATCTGTTGCAGCCAGCCCAATATTTAAAACATTTTTTCCAGTGGCGCGTACGCCTTGCGAAAAAGCTTCGACCAAACTCTCTGACGAAGGGCGCATGTCATACCCGACAACTATTTCTCTTGCGCCATCAGCCGCTACTAAGTTGGCAAATGCAACTCCGATGTCGCGACAGAGTTGCTCTGTTATCTCACTGCCAACAAGTCCTCGAACATCATAAGACTTGATAATGGTGGCAAGTGAACGCTCGGTATAAGGCACACTAATTATTCTGAGGGAAGGGCGCGTAAATGTCCACGTCGACCAATGGTTGGTTGGTTCTGTTGTGGACTTGAAGTAATCACGCTTCGCACAGCATCTGCAATAGCAAGCAAATCATCATCACTTGGCCCAGCTTCGCTCTCGTCGCTGGATAGTCGAATGAGCTCCCATCCACGAGGTGCAGTGAGCTTCGCACCGTGATTGCTGCATAGGTCATAACTATGCGGCTCTGCGTACGTTGCCAACGGTCCAAGCACAACTGTGGAATCACTATAAATATACGTGAGCGTCTGTAAGGCAGGTTCAGTACAGCCGGTGCGCGTGCACCTTCTAGTTGCCGGACGTAACCTAGCCATAGGAACACGGTATATCGGAGGAACTTTCTAAGTTGGGATGCCACTCCGATAGCGCATACTCCCTTGGCGCAAAGAAGGCAGGCACGCGCAAGTATCTAAGTGGTGGGGATGAACAGGCGAGAATCAACCACTGGAAGCGCCGTTACTTCTTTACCAAGTGCAGGGGCGAGAGCAGTTGTTGAAACCCCCGAACTGTCCTGAGTAGAAAAACCAAGGTACATCTCTGCAGATCCTTCGGTAAATTGAATCTGGCGAACCGATTGCGGAACCTTCCATACCGCCATCGAATCGACCTTCACCGTTACGTTCGATTTCTTACCGCGAGCTCCCACGACGGTAAAGGCGACCTTTGGTGACTCCGAGACAATACTCAACCAACCGGTTCGCTCAGGAAGAGTTATCTGCTCACCAGAAATTACGTTGGTACTTGTTGACCATGTAATTTCAGAGATTTTGCTGTTCTCTCCAAATGTTACACGTGTGAGTACACCTGCAACAGCTGGTTCCGTTGAACGTAATTTGATGGAGAAGAGTCGGCCCTTGGGCAAGTTTCCCAAATCAATTTCAACAACTTTTTGTGAAGGGATCCGAAGTGAATCTAAACCAATCGGTGCGAATACTCCCGATGGCGAAATGTATGTCACCTGAAGAATCGAGTCACTCTCGCCCGGAACAAATATGCGCAACTTCTGGGAAGTTATTTTTGAATTCTTCACCAACTTGCTCCCTGGAATTCCTGGAATGACGATGTTCTGACTTGGATTGGTAGCTGGTGCCACAAAATCACCGCCATAACTTTGCAAGCCTTTACGTCGTTCATCGAACAGTGTGGCCTTTATAAGCCCTGAACGTGAGACGATGTGAAATACCGTTCGCTTCTTGCCTGGCATGAACGTTGTAAGGGAATAGTTTTTGGTACTTCTCGCCGGAATCGTCAAAGTTCGGGTGGATTCTGAACCATCCTCACTCCACAGCTCCACATCAATAATCGCTTTACCAAGATTCTCATTAATAAATTGGAAATAGCCCAGGCTTGTCACGTCGCTTGTGCCACCAACAAACCAAAACTCCCCTGCAGATGCGCTGCATTGAGATAGGGCGAGCCAGGTCGTTTGCTTGGAAGCAACAACTAATGGCGTTGGCGTATCCCCCGCGACAACGCGAGCCTTTTGCCCCAACGAGACTTGGCGACTCTTACTTTTTTTAAGTGTGCGATTCTTTCCATCAATGACAGCACTTTTTGCTGATTTATCTGCCATATGAATTGAACCAGACATATCCCGATTCTTAGCTGGGCAGATAAATGTGGAGACATTCTCGACATAGGTTCGCGGAACTTCCCCTCCTTGTAGCGCGCCAGCGCCGACCACAACGGCAAGAAAGGAGGCGAGAATCAAAATACGCATTTTCATGCGAGCTCCTCATCAGAGAATTCACGTTGTCGACGACCGCGAGGGAGCGCGAAGAATAGAAGTAGACCCAGCGAAGCGAGTTGGAGAGAGAGTCCGGCTCTATGAATGGTGCCATCATGGAACAGAACCACTCGACCCAAGTCAGGAATCGAAAATTCCGTTAACCCAAGATCTGACTCCTTTGGCAATAAAACTTTGCCTGCATGGAGCGCGCGCCAACGTGGGTCGAACACTTCGGCAAGTTGCACTATTCCAGCAGAGGGAACATCGAATTCTGATCCTACGATTTCAGAAGGAAGTTCCAATACTTTATTTTCAACTTCACTTGTATCGTTTTTTTGTTCTACTGTAGGCAGGAACTTTATTCGCGCAGTTGCTCCTGAAACTTCCCACAGAATTCCATCAGGGGTTGCGGAAAGGCGAGTCAAACCACCAATTCCATCAATCTTTCGTGCAAGGGAATTGTTCTTCCTACCGTTTTCCAAGTACAGATAACGAATACCAAATTGAGCCAAAGTGGCAGCGGGAGCATCACCCGCACCCGAGGTGATTTCACTGATAGTTTTCGTTAGCAGTGGCACCTCATCGGGCATCGAAGAAAGTTCACCCATCCAAACATCCCGTTCCCGGAGAATCACATAAGCAAAGCTCTGAACAGTTTGTACCCTCTGGCTCGACTTACTCGTCACACTGGTATCGCTTCTCAGAATTAACGTTTTAGGTCTATCAGGATTCTCCGTTGCAGTAGAGATAAATGCGGGTAAGACTGACGAATTGCTAGTGGCTACCGGCGCGCGATTTCCATCTGTGACCCACCAATAGATATTTGTGGCTACCGAGTAAAAGGTAATTACTGCAACCAGTGCGGTCGCAAAGTGAGCCCGCCCAAGTGGTGATTCTTGCAATTGTTTTCGCCGACCATCGCTCAGCTTCGCAAG
>JBEGVX010000005.1:0-15020 GCA_041178105.1 Actinomycetota bacterium | reverse complement strand
GACACGATGGTGCCAGTGCCAAGCCGTTGCCGCGTCAATGGCAAACCACTGAGCGAATTGCTCTCTGCCGCCGATATTGAAGAGCTCGTAGTGAAGACTCGAAATGGTGGCGCCGAAATTGTCGCGCTCCTAAAAACTGGTTCTGCTTATTACGCGCCATCAGCAGCTGCAGCACGAATGGCGAAAGCTGTCATCGAAGATTCTGGCGCAGTAATGCCCGTATGCGCATGGGTAAATGGCGAGTATGGCATTTCCGGTGTTTATCTCGGCGTTGAGGCAGAAATCGGTAAAAGTGGAATTCGTAAGGTAGTAGAGACGAAACTCACCGATAGCGAATTGGCAGAACTTAAAGTTGCTGCAGAGGCAGTTCGTGCAAAACAAGCTGATGTAAAAAATCTTTAATTGAATTGCGAGAGAGAATAAATAAGAGAGAAGGCGAGAAGCGAATGTCAAAGATAAAGGTAGCCGGAACAGTCGTCGAGCTTGATGGCGACGAGATGACTCGTATCATCTGGCAATTCATCAAAGATCAATTAATCCTTCCTTATCTTGATGTCAATTTGGAGTATTACGATCTCGGTATCGAGTATCGCGATGCGACTGATGATCAGGTCACCATCGACAGCGCTAAAGCGATCAAAAAACATGGCGTTGGCGTGAAGTGCGCAACCATTACTCCTGATGAAGCGCGTGTAAAAGAATTTAACTTGAAGAGTATGTGGAAGTCGCCTAACGGAACGATTCGAAACATCCTAGGTGGGGTGATTTTCCGCGAACCAATCATCATCAGCAATGTGCCACGATTAATTCCTCATTGGACTAAGCCGATTGTTATTGGTCGTCACGCATTCGGAGATCAATACCGCGCAACTGATTTCAAAGTCCCTGGCCCAGGAAAGTTAACTGTTACTTTCACACCAGCTGATGGCTCCAAGCCAATGGAATTTAATGTCTTTGATTTCCCAGGCTCTGGCGTGGCCATGGCGATGTACAACCTTGATGATTCGATTCGCGACTTTGCTCGCGCGTCAATGAACTACGGATTAAATCGCAAGTATCCGGTCTACCTCTCCACAAAGAACACCATCTTGAAGGCCTATGACGGACGCTTCAAAGATATTTTCGCTGAAGTTTATGAGAACGAATTTAAGAGCCAATTCCAAGCTGCTGGAATTGAATATGACCATCGCTTGATTGATGACATGGTCGCTACCTCACTTCGTTGGGAGGGTGGCTACGTCTGGGCTTGTAAGAACTACGACGGCGATGTGCAATCTGACACGGTCGCACAAGGTTATGGATCACTGGGTCTCATGACTTCAGTTCTTATGACTCCAGATGGAAAGACGGTCGAGTCTGAAGCGGCACACGGCACAGTTACTCGCCACTATCGAGATCATCAAGCAGGTAAGGCAACCTCAACTAATCCGATTGCATCTATCTTCGCGTGGACTCGTGGCTTATCTCACCGCGCAAAGCTTGATAACAATCCAGCGTTGGCGCAATTTGCTGAGACGCTAGAGAAGGTATGTATCAAGACAGTTGAAGAAGGAAAGATGACCAAGGATCTTGCTCTTCTCATTAGCAAAGATGCTCCATGGCTTAATACTCAAGAGTTCCTTGCTGCAATTGATGAGAATTTAAAGAAAGCAATGAATTAAAAAGCATTAAATTTGGTACTAACAAAAAATCCGCTCCCTAGAGAACCAGGGAGCGGATTTTTTACTCTCTTTTTTTAGAGACGAAGTCCTGACTGTGCATCGAAGACGTGTACTGCAGACGAATCTGCGGTAACTGAGATTGTGTCGCCAGCCTTTGGTGGGTTCTTTGGATCCCAGCGGACGATGACTTGCGCACCTTCTTCTGCGTTCGCATTAGCGAGTTGGATTCCTGAAACCGCTGGCTTGCCGTAGACGAATGCATCAGAGCCAAGCTCTTCAACAACATCGACCTTGATATCAAAGCCTTGTCCTGCTCCGGTTGGCTTAAAGCCTTCTGGACGGACGCCGACGATTGCGGAAGCGCCTGCGGAGGCAGGTACTGCAACCTTGAGATTTCCAAGTGATGCTTGACCACCAGAAACAGGTGCGGTGATGAGGTTCATCGCAGGGGAGCCGATAAATCCAGCGACGAATGCATTTGCTGGCTTGTCGTAGAGATTACGCGGTGAATCAACCTGTTGTAGGAGACCATCTTTAAGTACAGCAACGCGATCACCCATGGTCATAGCTTCGACCTGATCGTGTGTGACGTAGACGGTGGTGATACCAAGACGACGTTGTAGCGCTGCGATTTGAGTACGAGTTGCTACACGAAGCTTTGCATCAAGGTTTGAAAGCGGTTCATCCATGAGGAAGACCTGTGGTTCGCGAACGATTGCGCGACCCATAGCAACGCGCTGGCGTTGTCCGCCAGAGAGCGCCTTTGGCTTACGCTCAAGATAAGGCTCGAGATCGAGCAACTTTGCTGCCTCTTGAACGCGGCGAGCGCGCTCATCTTTATTTACGCCTGCGATTTTGAGCGCAAAGCCCATGTTCTCTGCCACGGTCATGTGTGGGTAGAGCGCGTAGGACTGGAAGACCATCGCAATATCGCGATCTTTTGGCGCAACGTGCGTGACGTCACGTTCACCAATACGAATAGATCCGGTATCAACATCTTCAAGGCCTGCAAGCATGCGAAGTGATGTTGACTTTCCGCAACCTGATGGGCCAACGAGAACAAGGAATTCACCGTCTTGTACGGTGAGATCGAGTTGGTCTACAGCTGGACGGGTGGTACCTGGATAGGTACGACTTGCTTTATCGAATACAACAATTGCCATGAGCGTTAGCTCCCTCTCCCGGCAGGTACGTGCCGGACGATCCGTTGGAGATAGGTCATCCTCGGGTGAGGACGGGGAAAAAGTACCTCAAACTCCCCTAATGAGGAAGGGGCGCGCTCTGGGCGCTACCCTTAAAGGGTGTCAGGTTCTCTAGGGGAGATCATCGGCGATATCGCCATAGTCCTTGCCCTCATCGGCCTCTCTTCCCTTTTGGTGGCGGCAGAGATTGCCCTCATCTCGCTTCGGGAGAGCCAGATCAAACAGTTGGCGGGAACGGGCAAGCGGGGCGCACGGGTGGCGGCGTTGACCTCAAATCCCAACCGCTTCCTTGCTGCCATCCAAGTAGGAATTACCGTCTTTGGATTTCTCTCTGCTGCGATCGGAGCAGAGCGCCTTGGTCGCTACGTCTCTCCAGCGCTTGAAGAATTAGGTCTGAAGCAAGGTATCGCGGAATTACTTTCGCTTATCGGATTAACGTTAGTGATCGCTTATGTCTCATTAATTATCGGAGAGTTAACGCCTAAGCGAATTGCCATCGTGCGCGCAGTTCCCATTTCATTGGCAAGTGCAGGCGCGATTGATGTTATTGCTCGCCTCTTCCGACCCATCATCTGGCTACTTTCGAAATCAACGGATTTGTTGGTTCGAGCTTTTGGAATTGATCCGAAAGCTGCAAAAGAACAGATGTCAGAGGAAGAACTTCTTGATTTGCTCAGTGGGCATCATGCATTTTCGCGCGCAGAGAAAGAGATAGTCGAAGAAGTTTTCGAGGCAAGCGATCGCCAAATTCACTCAGTCATGGTTCCACGCACCGAAGTCGACTTCCTTGATAGTGAATTATCAATTGCTCAAGCGGTAAAGATAATCATCGAAACAGGCCATTCGCGTTACCCCGTAGTAAAAGGATCATTCGATGACATTATTGGTTTTGTTAGCGTGCGAGATCTCTTAGATCCTCAGCTACATGAGCGACAGACTCGAATAGGTGACTTAGTCCGACCAATTCAATTTATTCCCGGTACTAAAGAATTATTGCCTGTGTTATCGCAGATGCGTGCGACGGGATCTCACCTGGCAATTGTGGTCGATGAGTACGGTGGTACAGATGGCATCGTTACCCTTGAAGATTTAGTGGAGCAGTTCGTTGGAGAGATTCGCGACGAATATGATCACCATGAAGTCGATGAAGTTCGAATTGCAAAGGTAGGCGAGTTCCACATCGATGGATTAACTAATCTCACCGAGGTCAGCGATGAGATTGGCTACCAATTTCCTGAAGGACCCTACGAGAGCATTGGTGGTTTACTAACCCATCGACTCGGTCGGATTGCTGAAGTGGGAGATCGAGTGGAGCTACCCGGATGTGAATTGATCGTTGAGGCGGTAGAAGGCAAAAGACCTGCGCTCCTTCGGGTACTTTTATCTGACCAGGGCGATGGGGTGTCGCAATGAGAAAGCGAGCGGATGGGCGTGGCTAAAAGAGTTCTCTCAGGCATTCAGCCAACCCATGATTCATTCCATCTGGGTAATTATCTCGGCGCACTCACTCAGTGGGTGGAATTACAAAATTCCCATGATGCCTATTACTGCATCGTCGACCTACACGCCTTGACTGTAGAAGTTGATCCGACAATTTTGCGAAAACGAATTCTCTCTTCAGCGGCACAATTATTGGCGATTGGAATTGACCCAAAGAAATCAACGCTCTTCATTCAATCTCACGTTCCTGCACATAATCAACTGGGTTGGGTCTTTGAATGCATCACCGGATTTGGTGAGGCAAATCGAATGACGCAATTTAAGGATAAATCCCAGAAGAGTGGGGCTGATCGAACGGTAGTTGGCCTTTTTACTTATCCAATGCTGCAGGCAGCGGACATTCTGCTCTATCAACCCGAGTTGGTCCCCGTAGGAGAGGATCAACGGCAACATATTGAATTGACTCGCGATTTAGCGCAACGCTTCAACACGCGTTTTGGTGATGTTTTCACTGTTCCCGGCGCACACATTTTAAAAAGCACGGCAAAAATCATGGATCTCCAAGAACCGACAGCAAAAATGAGTAAATCTGCTGCGAGTATGGCTGGTGTCATTGAGCTCCTTGATTCCCCAGAAGCAAACATCAAGAAAATTAAGAGCGCAGTGACGGATACGGGGCGCGAAGTTACTTTCAATGAAAGTGAGAAACCCGGAATCAGCAACTTACTCTCTATTTATAGCGCCATTACTGGTCGAAGCGTGCAGAGCATAGAGAGCGATTACTCTGGCAAAGGATATGGCGACTTCAAAAAGGATGTTGCTGAAGTCGTAACCGAAACTCTTAGACCAATTCGCCAAACTGCTCTTGACTACCTTCAAGATGAAGGTGCGTTGATGGCTATTTTGCGCGAAGGCGCCGACCGCGCAGAATCAGTAGCAACACAGACGTTATCTACTGTCTATAAATCGCTTGGACTTTTGCCTCGAAAGAAGTAAGGCTCCAATTAACTAACAAGTTCTCCGACCGGCTCGACCTTGCCCACTGCGTCAAAACCCCAATCGAAGAGTTTCTTGGCAAGCTCATCACGACCATAACGAAGATGCATAAAAGTGATGATGATTGTGCGTCCATCTCGTTTAGCAATTCCAATGTAGGTATTTCGACCTTTGGTCGTATATCCGGTTTTTACGCCGATGATCCCGGGGTAGGTAAAGATCAACTTATTTAAGTTTCGAATTTTGCGATCAACATTTCTTGGTCCTGAATTTGGAAAAACGTAAGTTTTAGTGGCAACAATCTTTCGAAAAGTTTTATCTTCCATCGCTGCGCGTGCAATGAGCGCAAGATCGTATGCGCTGGAAACCTGCCCAGGGGTGTCCAGGCCATGTGGACTTTTGGGTACCGTATCGAAAGCCTGCACTGACTTCGCTTTGGCGAGCATCAAGGCGTTTGTCTTTTTGATGCCACCGGCCATATTTGCCAAGGCCACTCCAGCATCATTGCCAGAGCCAAGCATTAACCCGTACCAAATATCTTTCACTTTATATTTGCGGTTTTTCCAGATGCCAACTTTATTTCCAATTGTGCTCGCTTCACGCCACGTTCCGGTATAGCGCTTATCGATATTAATTCGAGAGAGGAGCGTAAGTGCAGTGAGTGTTTTTAAAGTGCTAGCTGGAGGAAGTTTTTTATGGGGGTTCTTTGCTGCGAGCACTTCGCCTGTTTCAAAGTCTGCAACAAGGTAAGAGAGCGCTGATGTTTCAGGTGGAGCTGAGACACCATCACCTTCAGCAGCGTTGTAGATCACGCCAGACTCGCCGAGTCGGCCACCGCCGATGGAAGATTTGGCTTGCGCAAAAGTGGGCAACACGCTCATCGACATGATTACAGCCAGCGCGAGCACCATTAAATGGCGCACTCTTCTAATACCTCTCATGGGGCACGAGAATATTGAGTAATTATAGATTTTTTACTTATGCCACTCCGGGAGAGATAAGATTCACATGTGAGCGCGACTTCTGAATCTGGTTTTGCAATCCAACCTGATTACACAAATGCAGGTGATAATTCGGGGGAACGTCCTGGTCAGTATCCCTTCACGCGCGGCATTTACGAAGAGATGTATCTTCGTAAACCGTGGACGATGCGCCAGTACGCTGGATTTGGCACTGCCAAAGAATCTAACGAGCGATACCACCAATTAGTCAGCGCTGGTACAGGCGGACTCTCTGTCGCATTCGATCTCCCCACGCAGATGGGTTTTGATTCTGATGCCGAACAATCATTAGGGGAAGTTGGCAGAGTTGGCGTAGCAATAGATTCTTTAGATGACATGCGCGAGCTATTTAAGGGAATTCCGCTCGACAAAGTTTCCACTTCTATGACAATCAATGCCCCCGCTGCAATTCTGTTATTGATGTACGAAATTGTCGCAGCTGAACAAGGCGTTTCAAACGAGCAAATTAGCGGTACAATCCAAAACGATATATTAAAGGAGTACATCTCCCGAGGTACCTACATCTATCCACCGAAACCTTCCATGCGGTTAATCTGCGATATTTTCGAGTATTGCTCAAAGCACTTGCCTAAGTGGAACTCTATTTCCGTCTCTGGGTATCACATGGCTGAAGCCGGCGCCAACCCAGTGCAAGAAGTTGCATTTACTCTAAGCAACGCTATTGCTTATCTTGATGCTGCAAAATTGCGTGGCCAAAATGTAGAACAAGTCGCATCGCGAATGAGCTTCTTCTTTGTTTCACGGACTACAGTCTTAGAAGAAGTCGCCAAATTCCGTGCGGCACGTCAAGTGTGGGCAAAAATTATCAAAGAGCGATTTGGAATTAGCAACGAGCGCGCGATGCATCTTCGGTTCCATACTCAGACTGCTGGAGTCCAACTCACTGCAGCACAGCCCGAACTCAATCTCGTCCGAGTGACGCTACAAGCGGTCGCAGCGGTACTTGGCGGAACTCAATCACTTCATACAAATTCTTTTGACGAAGCACTTGGCCTTCCAACTGAAAAAGCGGCTTTATTAGCGCTTCGCACTCAGCAGGTCATCGCGTACGAGAGCGACCTTGCACGAACTGTCGATGCTTTAGCTGGTTCGGCCGCTGTTGAAACTATGACAGAGCAATTAGTTGCGGAAATTGAGAAGTTGATTGCAAAAGTTGATGATCTGGGTGGGGCAGTTGCTGGCGTAGAGGCAGGTTTCCAGAAGAGCGAGATTGAGAAAAACGCTTATCGAATCTCACAGGAGATTGAACGCAAGGATCGAGTAATCGTTGGGGTCAACGAATTTGTGTCGCCACCGCAGCCTTATCAACCGCTTCGCGTAGACGAGTCAGTAGCAGAAGAGCAGAGTGAAAAGTTAGAGAAATTAAGGAGCGCTCGGGATGAGGGCGCGATATCTGCCGTGCTGAAGAAATTACAAGTTGCTGCACAGGGCGATGAGAATTTGTTACCTCTCATCAAAGCTGCGCTACTTGCCAATGGCACGGTTGGTGAAATTTCCAACGCGCTGCGCAGCGTTTGGGGTTCGTATCGCGCTCCGGAGAGTTGGTAGTTAAATAATCTGACAGATCTGCGTACCGCTTGAAATGCTTGCGCCGACTGAAAGTTCGAGGCCGGAAATTTCACCATCTTTATGAGCCAGTAAGGGTTGCTCCATTTTCATCGCCTCTAATACGGCAATGAGGTCACCCTCTTTCACGTGGTCACCATTTGCTACCGCCAACTTAACGACCGTTCCTTGCATCGGACTAGCCAGGCTATTGCCTTGATTCTTGAAAGTTCGTGTTGTACTAGAGCGACGACGCTTTGGTGTATTACTCAGTACTCCAACTTCCAGGCGATGACCATCAACTTCAACAACGAACCGTTCCAGCACGGATTCTTGAAGAGCTTCGCTTTGTTGGTTAAAGGCGGGGATGTCATTGCGAAATTCACTTTCGATCCACCCAGTGAATACTTTGAAAGGTTCTGAGATAAATGCAGAATCTTTGACTACGGCGCGATGGAAGGGTAGCGCTGTTGCAATACCGTCAACTACAAATTCATCAAGTGCGCGGCGGGCTCGTTCCAACGCTTCTTTGCGTGTAGCGCCAGTCACAATTAACTTTGCGAGTAAAGAGTCGAAATTCCCACTGATGACATCGCCCGAGGTGAATCCCGCATCAACTCGAACACCAGGGCCTGACGGAGTGCGCCAAGTGGTTATAACTCCCGGGGTCGGTAGGAAGTTTTTGCCAGGATCCTCACCGTTAATTCGAAATTCGATGGAGTGACCGCGAATCTCGGGATCACCAAAAGTTAATTTTTCGCCAGCAGCAATCCGAAATTGCTCGCGCACCAGATCAAGTCCGGTTACCTCTTCGCTGACAGGATGTTCTACTTGCAATCGGGTATTCACTTCCAAAAAGGAGATCGTGCCATCAACGCCTACTAAGAATTCGCAAGTTCCTGCGCCTACGTAGCCTGCTTCTTTGATAATTGCCTTACTTGATGAATAGAGCTGTTCAACTTGCTTCTCGTTGAGGAAGGGCGCCGGCGCCTCTTCTACAAGTTTTTGGTGACGCCTTTGGAGCGAACAGTCGCGAGTAGAGACAACAACTACATTTCCATGTGTATCAGCTAAAACTTGAGTTTCGACATGTCGTGGGCGATCCAAAAATCTCTCAACGAAACATTCTCCGCGACCGAATGCTGCAACAGCTTCACGAACCGCAGAGTCGAAAAGCTCTGGAATCTCTTCAAGAGTCCGCGCAACCTTTAGGCCGCGACCTCCACCGCCATGTGCCGCTTTAATGGCTACGGGGAGTCCATGCTCCTTTGCAAAAGCAATTACTTCGGAAGAGTTTTCGACTGGGTCGGCAGTACCCGCGACAAGTGGCGCACCAACTTTCGCGGCGATCTTTCGCGCCGAAACCTTATCTCCAAGAGCAGATATCGCATGTGGCGGTGGACCAATCCACACTAAACCAGCATCAATAACAGCTTGGGCGAATCGAGCATTCTCAGAGAGAAATCCATAACCTGGGTGAATAGCATCAGCGCTGGCTGCTTTGGCTGCAGCGATTATTTTCTCGATGTTGAGATAACTTTCGGCTGCTGTAGTTCCATCCAGTGCATATGCTTCATCGCAAGAGAACACATGTTGTGCATTTCTATCTCCATGCGAATAAACTGCAATCGGAACCAGCCCGTGATCTTTTGCCGCTCGGGCTACTCGAATGGCAATTTCACCGCGATTAGCAATCAATACACGTTTCATCGACATAATCTAACTCGCTCTCAAAGTTCGCCAGGGATGGCCAAGCTCTTCACATAGCGCTCGCAGGTCATTCATGCTCAAACCCAGGACTCCAGTAGCGTCTCCGCAGATCCGCGAAATGTAAGGTGAGCCAATACCATCAAGCGACGCTCCGCCAGCAAGTTGGAGCGGTTCTTGCGTAGCTATATATGAGTGAATCTCATCTTCAGCGAGTTGAGCAAAGGTAATTTCTGTCGTGGAGAGTGCACTTCGAGATTCATTTCTTGCTACATCAATAACTGTTTGCCCTGTGTGGAGGGAACCACTTTTCCCGAGATAATTACGCCACCACGAAAGCGCGACCTCTTTTGTCAGGGGTTTACCCATACTCACGCCTTCAAACTCAAGGGTTGAATCTGCACCAATCACCAAAACATTTTCGCCAACATGCTTTGCGGCAACAGCTCTTGCTTTTGCTTCCGAGAGCGCAACAACCATTTGTGCAGGGGACATTTTGACGAATTCGTCGCTCTCCTAATCCACGCCACTGACTTCAATCTGATGTGGGATCTTTGCCTCCGAGAGCAATCTGGTTCGAGAAGCTGATGCCGAAGCAAGAATTATTTTCATTTAATCTCTTATGACTTTTGATTAATCTCGAATGGGGATCTGAGAATGGGCTTTCCATATTGTGCGTTAACTTCGCGTTCATTCTCCTGTTTCATGAGTAGCAGGGCGCTTTCAATCGCTTTTTTCTCGACTTCGCTCGCCGTACCCTTAAATATTTTTATCACAGTGGGATATTTCCATGTTTGCGTGGCGGCAGTTCGACGCGCTTATTTCGCAACGCGCGCAGCGCCTTTGTAATACTTAAACGGGTTTGCGCCGGATCAATCACAGCATCTATAAATCCGCGCTCTGCCGCAAGGTATGGATTAGCCAATGTATCGTCATATTCGCTCATTAATTGTTTGCGAAGCGCATCTGGATCACTCGCTCCGGCGAGTTCTCGGCGATAAAGAAGATTGACTGCGCCTTGGGCTCCCATTACAGCTATTTGAGCGGTCGGCCATGCGAAATTTACGTCAGCGCCAAGGTGCTTGGAGCCCATTACGTCATACGCTCCGCCGTAGGCTTTTCGCGTAATTAGAGTCACCATTGGCACTGTCGCTTCACCATAGGCGTAGAGCAGTTTTGCACCGCGTCTGATAATTCCGTTCCACTCTTGATCGGTGCCAGGAAGAAAACCAGGTACATCCACCAAAGTCAGGATTGGAATATTAAAAGCATCGCAGGTACGTACGAAGCGAGCCGCTTTTTCGCTCGCATCAATATCCAAAGTGCCAGCAAGTTGTAATGGTTGATTCGCAACAACTCCGATGGCATGACCTTCGATACGGCCGAAGCCAATAATCATATTTGGCGCGAATGTCTCTTGAATCTCTAAGAATTCACCTTCATCAAAAATGGCTTTAATAACAGTTTTCATATCGTATGGCTGATTAGGACTATCAGGAATAATCGTATTCAGGGCAAGATCCGAGGCGTGTATTTCATTTATTCCTGTTGTTGGAAAAATTGGCGCTCGTTCGCGATTGTTGCTGGGCATGAAAGAAAGTAAGTTCTTAACAAAATCAATGGCATCAAGTTCATTTGCCGCGTGATAGTGAGAGTTACCTGTTTTCGTATTGTGCGTTCGTGCGCCGCCAAGCTCTTCCATTTCCACATCTTCACCAGTAACCGCTTTGATAATTTCGGGTCCGGTGATAAACATGTGCGAAGTTCCTTCGACCATAATCGTGAAATCTGTCATTGCGGGGGAGTACACCGCTCCACCTGCACAAGGGCCGAGGATTAATGAAATTTGCGGAATCACGCCAGAAGATCGCGCGTTACGTCGGAAGATTTCGCCATAAAGACCGAGCGAAGTAACGCCTTCTTGAATTCTTGCTCCACCTGAATCATTTATTCCAATAAGTGGGATTCCTGCTTTGAGGGCGAAGTCCATGACTTTAACAATTTTTTCACCGAAAACTTCGCCAAGGCTTCCACCCATCACGGTGAAATCTTGTGAGAAAAGCGCGACCTGTCTGCCATCAATCGTTCCGTAACCGGTAACGACTCCATCTCCGTACGGCCGATCCTTTTCCATTCCAAATGCCACAGATCGGTGGCGAGCTAATTCATCGAATTCAGTGAAAGAGCCCTCGTCAACTAGCGCAGCAATGCGCTCCCTGGCAGTCATCTTCCCTTTGCTATGTTGCTTCTCTACCGCTCGCTCCGAACCGGCATGTACTGCTGCCTCGAGCCGAGCGCGCAAATCTTCAATCTTGCCCGCAGTGGTATGAATATCACCGCTCATAGCCGTACCGTACCTCTCGTGGAAAACCTCGATCTAACGGAAATCATCTCAGCACTAGACCCCAGTTACTGGCGAGTACACCATTTTAATTTAATAGATTCCACGCAAAGTTCTCTTGCCTCCGCGCTCGCTCAAGGGCGTGCAGCCCCTGGTGATGTATATCTCGCTGAGTATCAAAGCGCGGGAAGAGGGCGTCTAAATAGAACATTTACATCTGAGCCTGGTCAAGGCGTACTCCTCTCTGCGGTGGTCGCACCAGAAATGCGCGATGAGAAACGGTGGGGTTGGGTTCCGTTGATCGCAGGAGTTGCAGCATCTGCTGCAATATTTGAAAGTACTGGAGTTACCACATCACTCAAGTGGCCCAATGATCTAATGATTGATGAACTTAAAGTGGGCGGCATCATCGCAGAGAAGGTTGGCGCCAATATTGTTCTTGGCATTGGCATCAATTGTTTACAAAACGAAGATTCGCTACCAACTCCAGGCGCCACATCACTTCGCCTCCATACCAAAGAGCAAGTTAATCGCTCTGAGCTAGTTGTCTCTCTACTTCAATCACTTTCTCGCTTGCTTGCACAATGGGAAGATCATCCGCTCCCCATTGAGAATAAATATCGACAGTTATGTGGCACCTTGGAAGAGGATGTGAAAATCACTCTCCCTGATGGGAGCGAGAGAACTGGGCGTGCGGCGGCAATCTCAGCTGATGGCGCTCTCATTCTTGCCGACGGCAGCACTTTTGTTTCGGCGGATGTGACGCATCTTCGAGTGAGAAAGTAGGCTCACACCATGGGCGCTCCCACTCTCGGAATAATCGGAGCGGGGCAGCTTGCCCAAATGACACTTGCCCCAGCAGCGGCACTCGGCGTCAATCTCCAAATATTGGCAGGTAATTCTCGCGATAGCGCTGCGGTATTTTTCCCTTCAACAGTCGGTGATTACAAAGATTTAGATCAGTTAATTGATTTTGCGAGCAAATGTGATGTCATCACCTTCGAGCATGAATTGGTACCTAATGGCCACATTCGTCGATTAGAAGAGTTAGGTCACACCATTCGACCTTCATCAAGTGCTCTGTTGCACGCACAAGATAAAGCGCATATGCGTGCAAGTTTTGCCTCAATAGGTTTGCCACAACCTCGCTGGAAGGTCATCACTAGCGTCTCCGAAATCGAAACCTATCCAGTGATACTCAAGGCAATCTCGGGCGGTTATGACGGTCGAGGCGTACGACTTACCACAAATCAAATGGAGGCGCAGGAAGCGTTAGAAAAGTGGGGTAGCGCGCTTGCCGAAGAGTTGATTTCTTTCGACCGTGAACTCTCCATCATGATTGCGCGCTCGCCACATGATCAAGTTTCGACATGGGTTGTCACAGAGACTGTTCAGCGCGACGGAATATGTACCGAAACTATTTCACCAGCGCCAAACCTTTCGGATGCAACAGCTTTTTCAGCGCAGCAGATTGCGATGTCAATCGCGCAACATATTGGTCTTGTTGGAGTGATGGCGGTAGAGCTTTTCGACGTTGGAGGCACTCTTTTGATAAATGAAATCGCGCTTCGACCTCATAATTCTGGACATTGGACTATCGAAGGCTCTACTACATCACAATTTGAGCAACATCTTCGCGCGGTATTGGATCTCCCTCTAGGAAGCACGTCATTGACTGCACCTTGGGTGGTGATGGGTAACATTTTGGGCGGCCAGAATGAGAAGGATGATCTCTTTCGTCCTTACCTACATCTTTTTGCGCGTGATCCAGAATTAAAGGTCCATAACTATGGGAAAGAAGTTCGGCCGGGGCGCAAAGTTGGACATGTGACGATAACGGGCGCAAAACTGGAGGAGTTGCGGGAGCGGGTTCAGCACGCAATTGATTACATTAGCGGTGTGATTTCAGAGTAACGTTTTTACAAGAGAGTAAAGAATTGGGGGAGCGCATGGCCGATGTTGCGATTGTGATGGGTTCAGATTCTGATTGGCCAACTATGGAGAGCGCTGCAACGACCCTCGCCGAGTTAGGCATTTCATATGAAGTGGAGTTGCTCTCTGCACATCGGATGCCTGAAGAGATGATGGCGTTCGGTAAGAGCGCCGCAGCTAAAGGTTTCAAAGTAATAATTGCGGGAGCTGGCGGGGCTGCACATTTGCCAGGAATGCTCGCATCCATTTCACCGCTTCCTGTTATTGGAGTCCCCATTCCATTAAAAGCTCTTGAAGGAATGGATTCTCTATTATCGATTGTTCAGATGCCTGCTGGCATTCCTGTTGCAACCGTTGGTATTGGCAATGCAAAGAATGCTGGTCTACTTGCCGCTCGAATCCTTGGCGCGCACGACGAAAGTGCACTTGCCGCAATCAGAAGTCAGATGGAGAAAATGCACACTGATGTTTTAGGTCGAGCTGAGAATTTAAAGCGCGCGTCCCAAAGCGAGTAACTTCCACCCTGCGCTCTGCCATTTAGTAACGTCGAGCACATTCCTACCATCAAAAATAGTTGGAATATTTACAAGTTTGCGAATAATCGTGGGATCAAGATCACGATAGTTAGTCCATTCTGTCAGATGCATCGTGAGGTCAGCCCCAGTAAGAGTGTCTTCAATCGAGTGTGAGTAAGTTAATTCTGGAATTTTTTCAGCGGCGCTTTCGAGTGCGCGGGGATCATGTACAACTACATGTGCACCAAGAGTATGAAGAGTCTCTGCAATTTCAAGTGCGGGGGAATCGCGAACGTCATCACTATCGGGTTTAAAAGCCGCGCCCAGCACGGCGACTTTCTTGCCCTGAGGTGTGCCTAATTCTTTGAGCGCCATTGCAACGGCGCGAACCCTCGCTCGTTGATTAATCAGATCAAATTCACGGAGAAATTGAAGCGATTCGGAGAGACCTAACTCATCAGCCCTTGCCAAGAAAGCACGAATATCCTTCGGTAAACATCCGCCACCAAAGCCAATACCGGCCCCCAAGAATTTTCTGCCGATTCGATCATCAGCACCGATGGCATCGGCAAGAAGTGAAACATCTGCTCCCGTTGCATCGGCCACTTCAGACATCGCATTGATGAAGGAGATTTTGGTTGCAAGAAATGCATTAGCGG
>JBEGVX010000004.1:0-2687 GCA_041178105.1 Actinomycetota bacterium | reverse complement strand
ATTGAGCTGTTGCGGTTGGCGTGGTGAGCTTACAGTTCTTACCTGTTGCTGCTTGCGCTGCTGGAACACCAACTAGTAGTGAACCCAACAATGACGCAGAAGCAAATGCGAGCACGAGGCTGCGCAATTTCTTTGATGTCATTCTTAGTACCTTTCCGGAGGGCTAAGCACGTTCTTCAAAACCGAAATGGTCTTGATGCCCGGAAATGCTACTTATGAGAACCGGCGCTGGCAACGATTTTCCGGCCAACCGCGTCGCTCGTTGAAGGTGCGGAATGACCAGAAAAAATCCGCCATTTTCTAGGGCGGTAGCGGGTTATCTGAGGGTGATTTAGTAACTTTTTGTAATCTTTCGGCTTTCCCGAATCAGTCGCGCTCGCTTCGTGAAATTATCGTCAGGTAACGTGCAGAGGTGATGAGTCAATTGTCCAAGCGCAGCGATCGCTTTGTCGCGCTCAGCGAGCGAAATTATCGGAATTATTCTTTTGGTACTGCGTTATCTAACTCTGGCAATTGGGCGCATCGCGTCGCCCAAGATTGGTTGATTCTTAATTTAAGTAATAGCGCTCAGTTGCTTGGTGTAGTGCTCGCTGCACAATTTTTACCTGGATTTATTTTTAGCCTTCATGCTGGAAAGTTAGCGGACAAGGTCAATCCAAAACTTACTTTGATTGCATGCAATGTGTCTGCGGCAATAATTGCAGCTGGGTTGGCTTTTCTCGTATTAATTGACGCCGCAACAAGTGCGCATGTGATTGGAGCAGCATTTCTACTAGGCGTAACCAATGCTATCGACGGACCTATTCGGCAGAGTTACTACGTGATGCTGGTAGGGGAGGAAAAACTCCCTAATGCGTTAAGTCTTAACTCAGCAAATATAAATGTTGGTCGATTAATTGGTCCTGCGCTCTCTGGAATACTAATCGATTTTTTCGGAATTGGCGAAGCGATTCTCTTCAATGCTTTCTCATATGTTCTCTGCGCCCTCTCGTTGGTATCGATACGTGAATCTGAATATCGCTATCAACCTCAATTGAATAGAGATGAACCAGTTCGACTTCGAGATGGATTTAGTTACGTACTCAGAGAGAAAAAACTCTTCTACTCGATACTAGCAGTCTCATTCTTAGCAATGTGGGGACAGGATATGCAATTCACCTCTGCCCTGATGGCAAAGAATGTTTTTCAAGGGAGCGCTTTTGGTTTTGGATTGATGGGAACAGTTCTTGCTTTAGGTGCAATTTTTGGAGCAATCTCCTTTGCTAAGCGAAAAGCCCTTCCCTCTATTGAACTACTTACTCAACGCGCTCTCTATATGTCGGGGATTTGGTTTCTGGTCGCAATCGCCCCGAACTATTGGATCTACCTGATAGCGCTTTTCGGCGCTGGATATTTCTCCATGGGCGTCAACATTTCAGGAAATGGTGGCATTCGTACCTACTCAGCTCCAGAGTTTTATGGCAGAGCGTGGGGAATTTATATTTTTATGTGGCAATCACTTATTGCCCTAGGTGGAATTTTTCTTGGAGCCTTTGCCGATAACTTTTCAGTACGGTTTGTGATTGGTTTCGGCGCTTTAATGGCGCTGATGATGAGCGTCGTTCTCAAGGTGAAATTTCGCGCTCCCGAATACCCAACTTCGGGGCAGTGACTTAAGTCAAAGATTGTTGACATGCCTAGGTGCCGGTGCTTGGGTAGCGGTTATAAATAAGGAGATTTCATGGCAACCATCGATTCACCTAATGCTCATCTAGCCCCACGAGAAACGCAATGGCGAGAGCCTATGAGTGCGCTTCGCTGTGGCGTGGCCCAGCGAGAATTCACGCCTCCGGTGGGAATCATGTCCGGCATTTGGGGCGCTGCGAAGAAATTTAGATCGGAGTCGATTCACATCGGTCTATTTCTTACAGCAGTAGCTCGTGAAGATAAGAGTGGTACGAAGAGTTTCATCGTTGGGATTGATCTCTGTGTTTTGGGATGTGTCGAGTGTGCACATGACTTGCTCGACCGAATTGCGGCGGGTGTTGGAGTCGAGCGCGACAAAATTCTCTTTGCTTCTAGCCACACCCATGCTGTTCCGCTTCCCTGCGTGCATCGCTCTAAGAAAGAGGGTTCGGAGTTAATTCCAGCATTCCGCGAGAGCATCATTGAAAAGACAATCGAAGCCTGCAATGAAGCAGCGAGCAAGATTGAAGATGTTGATATCACCTGGGGTTATGGCCACTGTGATCTTGCAGTCAATAGAGATCTACCGTGCGGATCGCAAGAGGTAGTCGCATTTAACCCAGACATCATTGCCGATGACACATTGGTGGTCGGTCGCATCTCTAATCGTTCCGGCAAAGTAATTGGAACGATTGCCAATTACGCCTGCCACCCAACGACGCTTGCTTGGGACAATATGGCAGTTTCACCAGATTACATTGGTATGGCGCGCATCATGGTTGAGAGAGCAACTGGCGCACCAATGATGTTTTTACAGGGCGCATCTGGTGAACTCTCACCACGTAATCAATACAGTGGCGATACTTCGCTCGCGGACAAGAATGGCACCATGCTCGGCCACGCAATTCTCTCTTCACTAGCAGCCATGCAATCACCTGGCCACGGACTTCGTTGGAATGGAATTGTTGAATCTGGTGCGCTGTTGGGCGAGTGGCATGAAACGCCAGTTCGTGGCTCTGATA
>JBEGVX010000003.1:0-7199 GCA_041178105.1 Actinomycetota bacterium | reverse complement strand
ATTCATTGGTAGCAGTGCTTTTCGCTGCAGTCACGGCAATTGCAATAGATGCTGCCGAAATGGGGGCATTGACAAATGCTCCGGATCGAAGCGCTGTTCGAAGTTCACCTAAATCTAGTTGGGCAGCAAGCGCTGAGATAGCCGGGACAGAACGGGCGACAGAGTTACTTGCTCGCTCGGTCATTCAATTCACGCTCCTTAAATCTCTCAGGAAATAGCCCAATAGCCCCAATCCGCCGAGACGGGGGGCTACTGGGTTGCCATCTAATGTTCATTGAGGGCTAACCCACGTGAATGGTACCGCTGATGCTCTGCCAAGATATGACCATGCAAAATCAGGGCCGAACCAATGGCGAACTCTCCAGTGAGAGCGGAAATGGCGCAGGTACATACCTTCGCGCTGATGTTCGGCGCCTTGGGGAGTTGCTCGGAGAAACTCTCGTCCGACAAGAAGGGCAAGCGCTCTTGGACCTTGTCGAATCTGTTCGATTAGCGGTTCGCGAAGATTCACCACTTGGTGCATCAATCCTAGAAAAGGTAGAAGTCGCAGATAGCATCAAACTTGTTCGTGCATTTAGTACCTACTTTCATCTTGCGAACATTGCAGAGCAAGTACACCGCGCGCATGCTTTATATGAAGAACGCGCCAATGGTGAATCCTGGTTACAACAGACTTTTCACAAAATTACAGAGGCAAAAATAAGTAAAGACGAATTAGCTCGAGCAGTTGCGATGTTATCGGTACGTCCAGTTTTCACTGCTCACCCAACTGAGGCTGCACGTCGCTCGGTGCTCAGCAAGCTTGGGACAGTTGCTCAGTTGCTTGATGAAAAAAATCTGCGCGAGCGCGATAAAAAACTTGCCGAAGCAATTGAATTACTCTGGCAGACCGATGAATTACGACTAGAACAACCAGAACCGTTGGATGAAGCTACCAATGCCCTCTACTATCTTGATGATCTTCATCGCTACACAGTTCCTCAAGTCTTAGATGACTTTGCTCACGAACTCTCGCAGTATGGAATCGAACTCGATGTGTTAGCGCGGCCACTATCTTTTGGCAGTTGGATTGGCGGCGACCGCGACGGAAATCCAAATGTAACCCCGGCGATTACCTCAGAAACTTTAACGCTACAAGTTGGCCATGGAGTTCGAGCCCTTCTTGCAAAAATCGACTCGCTTCGACAATCGCTCTCAGTCTCGGCTCGGCTAGCTGGTGCAAGCGATGCGCTTTTAAAATCCATCGAAGTTGATTTGGCTAATATTCCCGAGTTCGAAGATCGATTTAAGCGGTTAAATGTTGAAGAACCATATCGATTAAAAGCCACCGCAATAAGACACAAATTGGTTCTCACGCAACGGCGCCATGCAAGTAAAGCCCCGCACCAACCCGGCCGAGATTACGCAAATACTCAAGAACTTCTCGATGATCTAATGCTCATGCGGGAATCGCTCCTTGAGCATAAGGGTGAATTAATTGCTGCTGGAGAGTTAGAACAGCTCATCCGTACGGCTAGCGCTTTCGGGTTAACACATGCGACCCTCGATGTTCGAGAGCACTCAAGCCAACATCACCACGTTCTTAACCAATATTTTGCCGCCCAAGGCATCGCTGATTACTTAACACTTGATGATGAAGCACGTTTGACACTGCTCATCGATGAAATGACCAATGGTAGAGAGCTAGATCGTGAAGCGCTCGACTCGCGAGGCAAACAAACTTTTGACACTTTTATTTCCATCGGTGAAGTTATTGAAAAATTTGGCGATGAGGCGATTGAAAGCTACATCGTTTCGATGACAAAATCTGCTAGTGATCTTTTAGCTGCGGTGGTTCTTGGCATTAAGGCAGGACTAGTCTCGCTGAAAGAAGGTAAAGCGCTCATAGGCTTTGTGCCATTACTAGAAACTGTTGCGGAATTACAAGAAGCAGATGTAATAGTTGGTCGCTTGCTATCAATCCCTGAGTATCGTGAGATTGTTCAACTCCGTGGCGAAATACAAGAAGTGATGTTGGGCTATTCGGATTCAAATAAGGATGCCGGAATCACCACAAGTCAATGGGAGATTCATCGAGCGCAGCGCAAACTTCGTGATTTGGCGAGCGAAGAGGGCATATACCTTCGAATCTTCCATGGTCGAGGTGGATCTGTTGGCCGTGGTGGTGGACCAACCTATGATGCAATTCTCGCGTTACCGTGGGGTTCGCTCGCTGGTGAAATCAAAATGACCGAACAGGGTGAGGTCATATCCGATAAATACTCACTACCTTCACTTGCTCGTGAGAATGTTGAACTTATTCTTGCTGCCGCTTTAGAGGCAACTGTTCTCAATCGCGCACCCCGACAGAGCGCTCGAGATCTTGCAAATTGGGATTCTTGTATGGACACAGTCAGCGCTGCTGCCATGAAGAGTTATCGCAACCTCGTCGATCATCCTGATCTTCCTAAATACTTCTATCAATCAACGCCCGTTGAACAGCTAGGTAATCTATATTTGGGTTCCCGCCCATCAAGACGGCCAGACTCTGATGCAGGACTCTCAGGGCTCCGCGCAATCCCCTGGGTATTTGGTTGGACGCAATCAAGACAGATTGTTCCTGGCTGGTTCGGGGTTGGTAGCGGGTTAAAAGCGGCGCGCGAAGCGGGAGATGCCAAAATCCTCAAGCAGATGTTCGAAGAATGGCACTTCTTCAAAACGTTTATCAGCAATGTTGAAATGACTCTTGCAAAAACCGATCTAAAAACTGCCGAGCACTATGTCAATACGTTGGTAGACGTAGAACTTCGTCATTTCCTCGACGAAATAAAGGCTGAATATCAATTAACGGTTGAGGAAATCTTGTTACTTACTCAAAAAGGTGAATTACTTGGCGACCAACCAATTTTGGCCCAAACTTTGGCAATCCGAGATGTTTATTTACGCCCTATGCAGCTGCTGCAAGTCTCTTTGCTCCAAAAAGTGCGTAACGGTGAAGAGGTTGATGGAATTCTCAATCGAGCGCTCTTGTTGACCATAAACGGGATTGCGGCGGGTCTGAGAAATACTGGGTAATAAATTTACTGATTAAAATTTTGCTGGGTAGTTTCCAAACCTTTTTCAATAAGCGATTCAATTGCATCACAAGCCCGCATTGCTAGATCTGGAACTTGTGAACGTTCGCCTTTACCGAAATTATCGAGAACATAATCGGCAGTATCTTGCGGGGTAAGCGGTCGCCCAATTCCAACGCGAACCCGAAAATAATCTGGCGAACTCAGAGACTGGGTAAGCGACTTAAGGCCATTGTGACCATTATCGCCACCCCCAATTTTCACGCGAATAGCGTTAAACGGGATATCTAATTCGTCATGAATCACAATGATTTGATCAACGGGTGTGTTGAAATATTTTGCTAGCGGCGAAACCGCATTCCCCGAATCATTCATATATGTTTGGGGTTTCACGATAACTAGCTTCGGAGCTGCGCTTCCCATACCTAGCCGAGCCTCTGCGACTAAGGCTCGATTCTTATTGGATGAGAATTTTCCCCCACAACGTATGGCCATTTCATCGGCAACGAGAAAACCTATATTGTGACGAGTTGCGCTGTATTTATCGCCAGGATTGCCCAGTCCGACAATTAGCCATGTTTTGTTTAATTGACTATTCATCAGTTCGCTGACAATTTCTCAACTTTTGCTTCGTGCGCTAGAAATGAGAGCGATTAGCTCTTGGCGGCATCGCCAGCATCAGCAGGGGCTGCTGCTTCGCCACCCTCAGCTGCGGCTGGAGTAGCTACAACTTCTTCAACAGCTACACGAACACTTAAGTGGACAACAATCATCTTTGGATCGCTGGCCAAGGTGACGCCCTCTGGCAATTTAACATCCGATGCATAGAGAGATGCTCCCGCTGCAAGACCTTCCATATCAAGATCTAGGTGAGCAGGAATCGATGTCGCTTCAACTTCAACTTCAACCGCGTTATTTACGTGTTCCAAAATTCCATCTTGATCATATTTACCAAAGGCGTGTACAGGGACAGAAACAACCACGCGCTCACCGCGGCGAACGAGAATGAGATCGATATGCTCCAAAGTGCCTTTAATCGGATCGCGCACAACTGACTTTGGCAGAGTGAGCTCAACCTGTGAACCTAAATCAATATCGAGAAGTACGTTTGATGTCTTCAAGGCAACACCAACTTCCCGTGCAGGTAGCGCAATATGTAGCGGCTTCTCACCATGGCCATAGATGACAGCTGGGACAAGTCCGTCGCGTCGTGCTCGACGAGCTGCGCCCTTTCCAAATTCAGAGCGAACCTTCGCTGCAATTTTGATTTCGGCCATCTTTTCCTCCGTTGCGCTGTGGGTATTTCTTACTTCTTCCACCAGCGAGACATGAGGCGGGCCCTAGAGCTAGCCGTCGATGACGGGATGCGATCCCCTCGCCGGAAGGGTTGAAGAGTAACTCAAGGGGTGCGAGAAAGAAAAATTAGCGAGAGGGCTGGCGGTGGCTAGCGCCGAATACCTCGAATACCCCGAATATTAAGAGTGGCCGTCGAAGAGGCTGGTGACTGAACCATCTTCGAAAACCTCCCGAATCGCCCGCGCTAGTAACGGTGCAATCGAGAGAATTGTTAACCGATCAAATTTTGACTCTTCAGGTATTGGAAGCGTATTGGTGACCACAACTTCACTTACGCGAGAGTTCTTTAATCGATCGATGGCAGGGCCAGAGAGAACTGCGTGTGTGGAGGCCACAATGACTTCACGTGCACCTTCATCAAATAGCGCATCAACAGCTTTTGTGATTGTTCCTGCCGTATCGATCATGTCATCAATCACGACACAGGTCTGACCGGTGACATCACCAACAACGCGACCTGTCTTGGACTCATTGGGAATCCGTGGATCACGAGTTTTATGAATAAATGCGATTGGACATCCGCCAAGTAAGTCAGACCAACGTTCTGCTACTCGCACTCGTCCAGAATCTGGTGAGACGATAGTCAGCCTGGAGCGATCTACTTTACTTCCCACGTAGTTGGCAAGTAATGGCAGTGCAAATAAATGGTCAACAGGACCATCAAAGAATCCTTGAATTTGAGATGTATGCAAATCAACAACCATCAATCGATCTGCTCCTGCTGTCTTGAATAAATCTGCCATCAAACGTGCTGAGATTGGTTCGCGACCGCGATGCTTCTTATCTTGTCGAGCATATCCATAGAAAGGAGCAATGACGGTAATTCTTTTAGCTGATGCACGTTTTAACGCATCAACCATTATGAGTTGCTCCATTATGTGTTTATTAACAGGCGTCGCATGGCTTTGTAGAACGAACGCATCGCAACCGCGGACGCTCTCTTCAAAACGAACAAAAATTTCTCCGTTAGCAAAATCGTAAGCTGATGTTGGAGTGAGTGGGATTCCTAATTCGTCACCGACCTCTTGCGCTAACTCAGGGAATGCACGACCGGTAAAAAGTCGAAGGCGCTTCTCAGAGGAAAGTCGGATTTCACTCACTTCGCTCCTAACTTAATGCTCGTTGGTTACTGCAGCTATTACTTGAGTTATTACTTGTCCTGCTCACTTGCTCGATCTGCGGCTTTCGCAGAATCGCTCCCTGCCCTCTTGCGGTTTACCCAGCCGAGAATATTCCGTTGTTGCCCTCTTCCCACGCCCATTGCCCCGGGTGGCACATTTTCTGTTATTGCCGAACCCGCAGCCGTGTAGGCGCCATCCCCAATTTCTACAGGTGCGACCAGAATATTGTCGCTACCGATGCGGACATAATCGCCAATCAGGGTCTGGTGCTTGGCCACGCCATCGTAATTGGCGGTGATAGTCCCAGCCCCGATATTGCTCTCCACTCCGATCGTCGTGTCACCGATGTAAGAGAGGTGCGGCACCTTTGAGCCAGCCCCAATAGTCGAGTTTTTCACCTCAACGAAGGAGCCAACCTTTGCGCCATCGCCCAAATGTGCGCCAGGGCGGAGGAAGGAGTACGGACCTACATGGGCATAGCGCCCAATGGTCGCCCCATCACATTCAGATTTAGTGACAACTGCCCCTGAGCCAACGACGCAATTTAATAACCGTGCATCGGGGCCAATTAGAGCGCCTCGAGCTATCGTCGTCTCGCCCTCAATCTGACAACCAGGCTTGATTGTTACGTCAGCTTCAATCGTCACCGTCACATCAATAAATGTCGTCGGCGGATCAATAAGGGTGACGCCTTCGGACATCAAATGTAAGTTGGTTCGATCGCGCAAGATTGCAGTGGCTTCCGCCAATTGAATTCGATCATTTACGCCAAGGATTTCAAAATACTCCTCAGCTACTACTGGTACAACTTTCTTGCCCTGTCCGCGGATTAATTCAATTGCATCTGTTAAATACTCTTCGCCTTGCGCATTGTTTGGAGTAATTGCGGCGAGCGCTAATTTCAATGGTCCAAGCCGAAACGCATAGACACTGGAATTAACTTCGTGCACTTCTCGTTCATCACTATCAGCATCCTTCTCTTCGACAATCTTGAGGATGCCATTGTTGCTATCGCGGATGACTCGGCCATAACCATGTGGATCATCAACATCTGCAGTCAAAACTGCGGCGCCAACTTCACTACTTTCACATGCGCTGATTAATCTATTGAGCGTCTCTCCTGTTAATAACGGGACATCACCTGCAACAACGACAACAATTGTGTCATCAGGATTATCAGAATTTTCTAGGGCTAAACGGACTGCATGCCCCGTTCCGCCACGACGTTCTTGCAATACTGTTTTCACTCTTCCGTCGTATTGCGCAATTTCCTGAGTAACTTCTTCACTCTTAGCGCCAACTACAACAACACGCTGGTCAGCGTTAATACTCTCTGTCGCGACAAGTACATGGCGGATAAGCGTTCTACCCAGAATTGTGTGCAGGACTTTAGGAACATCAGAACGCATTCGCGTTCCTTCTCCAGCTGCAAGAAGTATTGCAACTCGCTTTGCGCGATGGTTTGTCATGGAAGGCCTGCCCCTCCTCTACTTGATCCACCAGATCTAGCGGTGCGCTCCGCCACCTGGTATCGATCCAGGACCCTGGGCTTCAAAGGCCCATGTGCTAGCCACTACACCATGGCGGAACCCGTATTCTCTCGTATTCTCACCTCCTTTTCGACCACGCCCTCCTAAAGCAGGCCCGGCGCTACCCTTGGCAGGTATGA
>JBEGVX010000002.1:0-3467 GCA_041178105.1 Actinomycetota bacterium | reverse complement strand
CAGCGCGTACTCGCGATAACAAAGTGACTCCCGATGAACTCGGTGGCGGAACATTTACGCTCACCAACACTGGTTCACGCGGCGCGCTCTTTGATACGCCAATCATCAATCAGCCACAAGTGGCCATCCTCGGACTCGGCGCAATCGTAAAGCGCCCAATGGTTGTCAAGGGTGAAGATGGTGGAGAGACAATTGCAATTCGTTCAATGGTCTACCTAGGACTGTCATACGATCACCGCGTTGTCGATGGCGCAGATGCTGCCCGCTTCCTAGTGACTCTCAAAGAGCGCCTCGAAGGCGGAGCATTCGAATCTGATTTGGGTCTCTAAGACAGATGTCATTGCCGCAACGCATCGCCATTACTGGCGCCTCCGGACTTATTGGTACCGCGCTCGTTGGTCACCTCAAGAGTGAAGGCCATACAGTTCAACGTTTTGTACGTCGACCAGTTGTTGCACCAGATGAAATCCAATGGGATCCCAAGACCGGATATGTCGATATCGAAGCCCTTCGCGGCGTAGATGCGGTCATTCATCTCGCTGGTGTCGGAGTTGGTGACAAGCGTTGGAGTAAGAAGTACAAAGCCGAAATTTTGAATTCTCGACTCTTAGGTACAACTGCAATTGCAAAGGCTGTCACTGAGGTAAAACCACAGGTCTTCATCTCTGCCAGCGCAATCGGTTGGTACGGCGAATCAGGAAATCGCGCAGTCGTTGAAAGCGATCGCGTCGGAGATGATTTTCTCGCTGCAGTCTGTCGCGAATGGGAAGCTGCCGCGGACCTTGCTCAGGGCGTACGAACTGTAAAAATTCGTACCGGCTTAGTTCTTGATCCAACTGGCGGCGCACTTGGCAAGATGCTCCCCCTCTTCCGCCTTGGCCTTGGTGGCAAGCTCGGTAACGGTAAGCAATGGTGGTCTTGGATTACCTTGCACGATGTCATTCGCGCAATCTCATTCCTTCTTGAAAATAAGATTGAAGGACCGGTAAATCTCACCTCACCTAATCCAGTGACCAATCAAGAATTTACTTCAGCTCTTGCTCGTGCGATGCACCGGCCAGCGCTCTTTCCAGCCCCAGCTATAGGTCTAAAGATTGCACTGGGTGGTTTCTCGAGCGAAATTTTGGGTAGCAAGAAGGTTATGCCACAAGAACTTACCAACGCTGGATTTACTTGGGATTATCCGCACATCACCAATGCGCTAACTGCGCTGATCGAAGAGTAACTCCTCCGCTGCCAAGCGACCTGATAAGAGTGCGCCATTTTGTGAAGGCGCACTTCTATAATCACCTGCAACATAGATGTTCTTAGCCACCTTCGCTGAAGTTACGTGTTGAGCCCCTGGCGCAAATATCGGTAGTGATTTAGGTATTTCATACTTAGCTATGAGCGACCAATCAGATGACTGCGCTCCCCAGATTAAAGCAAGATGGCGGCGGACCTCAGACTCTGAGGCAAATTCCACAGTTGTTGAAGAGAGAAGAGATTTCCCTGTCGGAGCATACGTTGGAGCGAGGTTGGAAATCGCTATTGAATTAACGACAGGCCCACGTCTTTGTCCGTCGATGACCAAACTCTTTGAGTGAGTTAAATCCTTTGGTACTTCGTGATACCACGTCGTACTCGCAGCAAGTTTAGGAACGCTCGTCATATCTAATAACTGAGCTGCAGTAGTGACATCAGTGGCTACGATAATTGGGCCGCCACCTAACTCGTGAAGTGAATTGATATTGCGCCCGAGCTCGATATTTGTCACTCTCTTGGCCAGCGCTGCCGAAAGTGCGCCTACACCTTGGGCAGGTATTCCTGGCTTACCCGATACAAAGGAGCGGATAATCTCCTTGCCATTCACCGCACTCACATGGGCGGGTGGGGTGAGAAAAACTCCTGTGAGAAATGGGCGAAGTACCCTTTGATAGAGATTTCCAAGTTTCTGTAACTCATCCTCCACACTTAATCCGCTACTGGATTTTGAATACAAATATCGAAGAAAGTTCACCTTAGAACCGAGAGATCCTGTCTTCGAAGAAAGAGCTGAGAGTGGATATGTTCTTGGATCCCCGAGAACTATTCGCGATTGTCCTAGTGAAACTTCTACTGCACGAGGCGCAGCAATAAAGCTCACTTCATCCATAACCTTTAACCTCTTGAGCTCTGGATACTGTGAGTTAATCAGTTGAAAACCTCGATCGAGAGTGAAACCGTCGATGACATCGGTAGCTACTCGTCCCCCAACGCGATCGCTGGCTTCAAGCACACGTACCGGGCATCCAGCGCCTTGCAAAGTAAGTGCAGCGCTTAACCCGGCAAGCCCTGCACCAACTACTGTTACTTCTTTATCGAGCATTTATTTCTCGAGCCTTATCAATGATTGCGGCAACTGCAAAAACTTCTTCTGGCGAAATCGGCCAGGTAGCGCCTTCGGTAAGCGCTGCTTTGACAGCTAGATAGAAGGCTCCATAGTTACCCGCTACTCCTGTGATCTCTTCCTTCGCATCTCCCTTGTAGATGAATGCACGAGAGGTTGTTGGAACGCTCCAGATTCCACCTCCGGGAAATTCACCGGCCCGCAATAGAGCCTCTTGCGGATCTAAATCTTCGATAACGAGTGCACCTTCTGAGCCCAAGAGTCGAATGCGTGGCCCAGGGTTACCCGCGATTGCACTAGCCGAAAGATAGGAATCGACTCCTGAATCGTGTTTTAAAGTCAGAACTACATCATCTTCAGAGTTGCCACGAATACTGCGGATATGTGCGCTAGTCAGTTGGGCTGGCCCAAACCAGTCGAGCGCAGTCGAGATCAAGTGGGTCTGGAGATCTAGGAGTAAACCACCGCCATTTTCAGGGCTCTCATTCTCACGCCATGATGCTGGATTTAACTGGGGACGAAAGCGTTCAAAGCGAGAATCCAATCGGAAAGGTTTACCAATCAAACCCTGAGTGAGCACTCTCTTGATTGTCAGTGCATCGCTATCCCAAATCCGGTTGTAGAAAACCGTGACCGGTACTCCGGCTTTGTCAGCTGCCGTAAAGATTGTCTGTGTCTCCGCCCATGTTCGCGCTGCTGGCTTATCTATGACAACGGGGACGCCAGCGCCGATTGCAGCTAACGCCTGTTCGGCGTGAGCTTTATTTGCTGTCGCAATGACAACTAGATCCAACTCTTGGCGCAAAAGATCAGAGAAATTTTCAACAATCTTTACAAGCGGAAAATCTTCTTTCGCTTGGCGCGCACGAGTGGAATTCGTGGTCAGAATTGCAGCTACTTCAAAGCCCACACCTTTGAGCAAGGGTCCATGAAATGAACGACCTGCTAGGCCATACCCTGCAATTCCAACGCGCATTACATGTCCTTTCGGGCTACAGATGTATGCGTGATTCGCTCCAGACCTAGCCTACCTTTAGGCTGTACCCGTGCCCCTTCTTAGCGCAGCCCAAAATGGAGTTGTTTCACATACTCCGCTTGC
>JBEGVX010000001.1:0-14103 GCA_041178105.1 Actinomycetota bacterium | reverse complement strand
CCAGCCAAATGCCTCTTCAAGAGGAAGAATCAATACCGAAGGGGCCGACCGAAAACCGGCCGTTGCCATCAAAGTCAGAAAGGTCAATCCGGCTATCCACCATGCGGGATGTACTCCAGGTAATGGAAAAAGAGACTTTCTGTTGAGCTTATTTAATTTAGCCACAATGGCTTCCTACTCCGTTTCGGTAAAGCTTAGTAATGATTTTGAGCTAAATTTCTCAGAGCTGAAGTGAGTCACATCGAAGAAAACTTAGCAGAACTACACAAATCTCGGAATAAGTCGCTAGAGTTTCGCGTTATGGCCAGAACAAATGTCCTGATCCTTCTCGATAGTCGAGATAACATTGCAATCGCTCTGCAAGAACTCCAGGCTGGTCAAGAAATTTCGCAATCCGATTTAACTCAACCTCTCAAGGTGCGAAGTGCAATTCCACGCGGTCACAAAATCGCCCTCACAGATATTGCCAAAGGTGAGCCGATCATTAAATATGGTGAACGGATGGGCCATGCGTATAAAGCCATTGAATGTGGAACGCACGTTCATACTCATAACGTAATTGGCGATCGAGTATCAACTGAACCAGTGGGAGCAGAATGATCACTGGTTACTCGAATAATTCACGTGGCATTGGAGTCAGGTCATACCAATTGATACTCCCCTCCGTTGTCTGCTCTACCCACTTAGCTAAAAAGGTGGCAGAGCAGGTTGGCGGGGTCACATTTTCCCATCAGCATGGATGCGGAATCATTGGACCTGATGTAGCGGGAGTAAATGATTTTTTTGTAGCGCTCGCTGGTCATCCAAATATCCAGTCCACGGTCGTGCTCGGATTGGGCTGTGAGACGATCCAAGGAAACGAACTCACCGATAACATCACAAGAAATTATCCAGAGACGGAATATGTCGTAATCCAAGAGAGCGCCGGTATGGCTGGCGCACTCGATTCCAGTATTGCTACAGCGCGCGCACTCCTTGATTCATGCGCTCCGCAGCGAACAGCTCTGGAACACCTCACCATTGGCATCGAAGGATTTCCTAATCCCTCCCTCCTAAGTGAGTTCACACTCTTGGCCGAGAATTCAGGGCACAAGGTTCTTGCCTCGAACGCCCAACGAGAACCTGCACGAAATTTTGCCGAACTCATCCGGAGAAAATGTCATGTAATCCTCTCTTTCCCCGATGCCAATCAACCACCAACTGGTCTGCCGCTAATTCCAGTCATTACTGTTGCTAACGAGCAATCAGCACTTCACCAAGCGCTCGCCTCTGAATTTGATGCGCCTCATTCAGTAAGTGCGCAAGAGTTACTTCAAAAGGTAATTAACGTTGCCAATGGCGAAAAGAGTAAATCTGAATCGAAAAAAGTTGGCGATATCGTCGTACCTCGTATGGTGCGGAGCGTATAAATGGCTACCAACACTGAATTGACGGGTTTTCCGCGCAGCAACGGTCGCTGGGGTTTTCGAAATTACATCTTGCTACTTCCGTTACATAACGCTTTGAATCAATTAGTTGAGAACGTTCGTGTGAACCATCCAGCAAACTCGGTGCTCACTTCTGTCGCCCACGATTGGAGCGGTGAAGTTGATGCCGATTGGGATCGAATCCGTCGCGTTTTCTCTGGTTTTGCTATTAACCCAAACGTAGGCGCAACAATCCTCGTGGGTATTGGCACTGAGGCGGAAATTGAAATTGTCGAACGTGCGCGGGCGTATCGAGAGATGCCAATTGCTTACCTAACCTTGAAAGAGGCAGGAAGTTTCGACGCTTTACAGAACGAAGTAGCCAGTTCAGTCTCTGAAGTCTTCCCGATGGTCGCTTCAGAACAACGCGTTCCAGCTCCTTGGAGTGCGATGATCCTTGGGCTTGAATGTGGTGGTTCTGATGCATATTCAGGAATTACCGCTAATCCTGCTTTAGGTGTTGCCAGTGATCGTTTAGTCGAATTAGGTGCCACCTCAATTCTTGCCGAAACCATGGAGATACTCGGCGCCGAACATCTCCTGGCTGCCCGTGCGAAAACACCAGAGGTTGGTCAGGCAATCATTGATGTAGTCGCAAGATATGAACAATCCATTTCCTATGAAGGAATTGATATCCGAGGCGCACAACCAAGCCGTGGAAATATTGAGGGTGGCTTAACAACCTTAGAAGAGAAATCACTGGGTGCGGCTAAAAAAGCAGGAAATGCTCCGTTCACTGGCGTTCTCGATTACGCCCACATCCCTACAGAGCCAGGGCTGTATTTCATGGATACGCCAGGCCATGACATTGAACAACTCACTGGCTTCGCAGCTTCAGATGTGAATATCACTGTATTTACAACAGGACGTGGCACACCAACGGGTTCTGCTGTAATTCCGACAATCAAAGTTGCTACAAATACAGAGATGGCGACCGCACTGCCAGATTTAATTGACCTGAATGCCGGAACAATTGCCGATGGAACCGAAACGGTCGTTGAAGTCGGAGCGCGAATCTTTAACGAAATCATTGCTGTCGCCAATGGAAAATTGCCTGCCGCTGAAGTTGGAGGCCATCGAGAATTTAACCTCTCGCGACTTTACGGTTCAACGCTGTAATTTAATTAGTTAAAAATTACCAACAATTTCGATTGGCGCATATCTCTTCATTTGCTTGAGATGTGCATCAATCAACATCCATTCTGATTCAAGAACTGGATCGCGGAGGCCTGGAGTTTGCATAACAGAGGCGACCGGCTCGAGCCGTCGCGCTCGATCTCTTAGGTCAGTCGCTAACGGATCAACTAGTGGTAAATCACTCTCTAAGAATTTAATCCAAAGAGCTATGGCAAATGCTACTCGCTCTCGTGGCTTGTTCTCTTGAGCGAGAGCATTGATGGCTTTAAATAACCTCTGCGGCAATTTGGCTGAGCCATCCATCGCAATTTGTGCACTGCGATGCGCAACCGCGCTATTGGCAATCCGCGATCTCGCCAAGTCGCTATAAATTGCCAGATCAACTCCTGATGGAGGCGTGAAAGAGTAACTGAGTTCCTTCTGTAGCTCTTCGATAAAACCCTGCCACGTAGGAATTCGCATTGCTTGGTACACATACTCCACATTGGAGAGTTGACTAAAGTACGCAGTGCTTGAGTGCGCGCCATTAAATAGACGTAATTTCATTTTTTCATAACTAGCTACATCATCAGACACCTCAATACCCAATCCGCCCAAGTTAACGGGTGACGAGTGCGTAGCGACTACCCACTGGCGAAATGGTTCTGTCGATATAAGTGACTCATCGTGATATCCAAACTCGCGCTCAAACTCATCGATGGCGGTAGGAGTAATAGCGGGCACAATTCGATCAACCATCGAATCCGGGATTGCCAGCGCCGCTACCCAGTTTTGAAATTCACGATCCAACTTTCTTTCACTGGCGCTTTGGAGCAACACATTACGTAAGAACGAGCCATTCTCAGGCAAGTTATCGCATGAGATTAGCGTTGGCGCTATTAGCCCCTGTCTAAACCGAATATTTAAGAGATCGAGCAATCTATTGGGCATGGAACTTTGATCGATACCAGCTACATAGGCTTTTTCGGTTACGGTAACTGTGACCATCTTTAATTCCGGTGAGAGTGCGGCTTCAATCAAGGCTGGATTCTCCTGTTCAAATAATGAGCCGTCGAAAATTGAAGAAACAATACGTGGCTTCTGCGTTGCACCTTGGCGTTCATTAACCGTGTACAGAAAATTTTGTCGTCTTAATTGATCGGTGACTGTGGAGCTGCGTGGAGAGATTCCGTAAATTCCCCACTCACCCACGCCATTGCGGAGAGCGTCATCGAAATACACCGCCTGATGTCCACGATGGAAAGCTCCTAAACCAAAGTGGATGACTCCGAAATGTCGCCCCGAACGTTGATAAGACGCCTCGAGTGAGTTCATAGGCTAAAGAAATTTTTCGAGAGATGGTAGGCAACTTGGCCGGCAAGAAAATGTGCATCGCTCTCAGTAATTCTTTGCTTCATGACTAGATCAGCTAAATATCCAGCATCGAATCTCCGGGCAACATCATGTCGAACAGGTATCGATAAAAAGGCGCGGGTATCGTCAATAAACCCGATGGTATTTAAATAACCAGCAGTTTCAACAGTTGCACCGCGCCAACGACGCATTCCGTTGAGACTGTCATGGAACCACCAGGGTGGCCCCAATCGGACTGATGGATAAGCCCCCGCAATTGGCGCCAATTCTCTCGAATACGTTGATTCGTCAAGCGTAAAGAGCGCTAACCTGAAATTCTTTGCGAAGCCAAATTTATCTAGAAGCGGTTTCAGGGCTCGAGTAAATTCAGTCCGCACGGGGATATCGAATCCTCGATCTGCTCCATAACTGGCCAAAATGTCTGGAGCATGGTTTCGCAGAGCGCCCGGGTGTAACTGCATTACTAGGCCATCTTCTGATGACATGTGCGCATGCTCCATGAGCATCACGCCTCGGAATAATTCGGCATCCTGAGCAGTAGCTCCAACTTTTCGAAGACGTGTAAACAGCGCTTCCTTCTCGCTCTCGGCTAATTCGATGGTAAAGGCTGAGGGCATCCCATGGTCGGTAGCTTTTGCTCCATGAGCGATAAATCGATCGCGCGCAGCACGCAGCGCCAACCGTAAATCAGCAAAGGAATTAATTGTGATCTCACTACTCTTCTCGAGCTCTGAAAGCGCGGCTAACCAATCTATACGTTCGGGGTCGCTGACATCATCTGGGCGGAAGGTGGGAATCACTCTCCCCTTTAACGAAGTACTTCCGAGAGCTTTGTGATGCTCCAAAGAATCGTTAGTGCCATCGGTTGTTGCTAAAGATTCAATCTGAAATTGTTCAAAGAGCGTGCGTGGTAGGAAGGTGTTACGCGCCAGCACTTCTGATATTTCTGTATAAATCCGTGGAGCGCTCTCTTTTGTGAACGGTAGTTCAATAGCAAAAATCTCACTGAGAATCTCTTCAAACCAAATACGGGAGGGCGTTCCTGCAAATGCGCTCCAATTCTCAGCAAGTATCTGCCAAATTCGTTCCGGAGCAACTGTGTTCGCCACTACCCCATCTCGAGTTGGTATCCCAAGTTCTGCATAATCAATACCTTGGCTCGAAAGCATTCGAGTGATGTAATGATCTGGAGTAACTAGAAGAGATACCGGATCTTGAAATGGAAGATTCTCTGCGAGTAACGCAGCGTTCACATGTCCGTGCGGCGAAAGAATCGGGAAAGCTGCCATCTGGCTATAGAGTTCACGTGCAAGAGGTAGCGCCGCGCTCGAACATTCAAAGTAGCGATCTTCGCGACGTTCAGACATGCTTGGCTAGCCAATCGAAAGCCGCTTCTTGCATTTCAACGGTAAAAGAGTGTCTTACCGGATAAAACTCTCCACGATAATGACCGCGGCCATCATCATGTTTTTCAAGCATTGCATGCGCATCGGCCATCCCCTCTTTGGTAAAGAGTTGATCATCACCGCAATACTGAACAAATAAGGGAGTATCAGAGATCATTCCTATTTGAGGCCACTCCCCCTTGCTTGCTAAATCAAAGGGAAAGAACATCCATGAATGCGGTGTGATGTGTTCGTGGAGCATAGAAGCGTATGTCGCCATAGCGCCGGTTGACACCACAGCGCGAATTTCTGGATTGGTTGCGTGAAGAAAGAGGGCGCGACAACCACCTCCAGAGAGGCCAATCACGGAAATTGGCCCGCTTATCTCCGGTAAGGATTTTGCTACCTCAAGTGCAACTCGATCATCAAAGTTGAGAATCCCCGCCATGGTGGCACCGTACAAACTTAAATATTTGTTTAATGAGAGCGATTCAAACATCACGGAGAGGTTCTCAAATTCTGCGCTATCTGCTGTGCCGTGAATCTCTTTTATCCGAGGCGGTAATTCATCAAGCGAAAAACCGCGTGAGCCCCATGGAAAACAATCATGAACCAAGACAGCAAAACCGCGTTTGGCAAGTTCGTTAGCAGGTGCTCGATCCCCGTAATGTTCGCGACGAACCCACATAGCGCTCTCTGGAAGTTGCCGCTCTTGATGCTGCGCCACCTTCTCTTTGCCAAACTCTTTAAGATCGTCATGGCTGTGTAGATACAGAACTCCGGGCAGTGGATCATTCGCATCAATTGGCGTAAGCAGAAATGCTTCAGTTGGTTTGCCCCAGCCAACTTTCCACGAGAGAGTTGTTATTCGCACACCGTCATATTCGAACTCTTCTTCGCGAGCCACTCCGAGATTTGCTGGAATGGCTGGCATCTTTCCTAGATGGAGCAGCACATTCTCACGCGTCATCTCAGGGCTGAGGCGCGAACCAAAACCTAAGGCTTTGCCAAGCTCCTCGAATGGCGTTGCGGTCATGCCAGAAGCCTAGAGCTGCCCCCTTCCAGTTGTAGTTGCAAATCGTTTGCAATAAGATAAGGGGGTGCACATCCCAGATGGATTCATCAATATCCCCACCGCGGCCGGCTCAGCCCTGCTGGCCACGACCGGGGTCGGCTACGCACTCAAAGGAGCCAAAGCCAAACTCGACGAAAAGGCCGCTCCGCTTATCGGACTTGTCGCGGTATTTGTCTTCGCTGGCCAGATGATCAATTTTCCAGTGGCTGCCGGCACTTCGGGCCATCTCTTAGGTGGCGCGCTCGCAGCTGTTTTGGTGGGACCCTATGCAGCCTCAATTGCGCTTACCGTTGTTTTAGTTATTCAAGCGCTGCTCTTTGCCGATGGCGGTCTGACCGCTCTGGGTTTAAACGTTTTTAACATGTCTGTTATCGGTGTCTGGGGAGGCTACGGCGCCTTCCTTCTCGTGCGAAAAGTATTTAGGTACAAAAAATCGGCAGTACTCATCGGCTCAACTATTGGCGCCTTCGTCTCAGTTCCACTAGCTGCAACTAGCTTTTCCATCCAATATGCGATTGGAGGAGAGGGCACCTTCGCTAGTTCAACGGTATTTACTGCAATGTTCAGCACTCATATCCTCATCGGAATTGGCGAAGCAATCATCACAACGCTAACTGTTGGTGCAATCTTGAAAACCCGGCCAGATCTAGTTTATGGAATGGCAAAGGCACGAAAATGAATTCAAAGCGTCTATACATCATTGGTTTTGTCATTACATTATTAATTGCGGGTGTATTTTCATTTTATGCATCATCGTCACCCGATGGTCTAGAGAAAGTGGCTATAGATCTTGGCTTTATTGATACCGCAAAAGATTCTGCAGTATCTGACACTGCTCTCGCCGAATATGGGGTAAAGGGAGTAGAGAATGAAAGGCTCTCAGTCGGAATTGCTGGCATCGTAGGAGTATTTGCAACCGGTCTTGTCATGTATGCAATCGTTCGCTTGCTTGGAAAGAAAAAAAATTAACGCTTCAAATGTCCGAGGCGAAACCTCAAATAAAAATTTCCGCGAGGAAAATTCCCGCGATAGCTCACATGGACACTCTCATGGCCACAGCGTTGGGGAACGGCTCTATATCCATCGCCACTCGAAAATTCATGACCTACCTGGACATATAAAAATCCTCTCCTTCTTCGCTTTCATTGTGGTGGTTGTGCTAACTCCAATCCGTCAGTGGGAGAGCTTTATTGGATATTTTGCGATTGTTTTTATAGTAATTTTCTTCTCTCGCCTTCCACTCTGGACCCTAGCCAAGCGCGCAACTATTGAATTCCCGTTCTTGATTTTTGCGCTTCTCATGCCCTTCACTGCAGGAGGCGAAACTTTTGATGTAGGACCAATTGCTCTCTCTAGAGAGGGGGCAATCGCTGGCCTCAACTTAATTACGAAAGCCACGCTTGGCGTTGCCTGTTCGATGATTTTGGCTGGCTCTACTACCGCTCATTCGATCTTGGCGGGATTCGTTCGCATCAAAACGCCATCGCTTTTTGTGCAGATTGCCTCATTCATGATTCGCTATCTCAACGTGATTAATGATCAGATGACACGAATGAAGGTAGCTCGAGAGGCGCGCGGCTTTGAAGCTAAGGGCATTAGAAGCTGGCCCATCTTCACCTCAACTCTCGGTGCGTTATTTATTCGCTCCTACGAGCGAGGCGAGCGGGTGCACTTGGCAATGCTCTCCCGCGGCTATCAAGGGACCCTCTCTTCTTTATCAGTAGAGAATTCGAATAGAAAAGATTGGCTTCTGGGTTGCAGTTTTCCCTTGTTTGCAATTTTCATCTTTCTTATTGGACAAATTTTAGGTGCACTGTGAGTCGAACTAATGAGAGCGAGCTAGCCATGTCACAATCTTTGAGCGTCGATGTAAACGACCTTCACTACGCATATCCTGATGGCCATAAAGCTTTGCATGGCGTAAACCTGCAGATTAAAAAAGGCGAACGAGTTGCTCTCTTGGGACCGAATGGAGCAGGTAAAACTACTTTGGTTATGCACCTTAATGGCATTCTTGAAGCTACCGAAGGTTCCGTAACGGTATCTGGACTTTTAGTGGACTCTCAAGATAAAGCTGGCATCAAAACTATCCGACAGCGCGTTGGTATCGTCTTTCAGGATCCTGATGATCAACTATTTATGCCAACAGTCTTTGAAGATGTCGCATTTGGCCCTACGAATATGGGTTTAATGCCGGATGTCATCGAAGAGAGAAGTATTCATGCGCTCAAAATGGTTGACATGTTGGAGTTCAAAGATCGCGCTCCGCATCACCTTTCTTTTGGTCAACGTCGCCGAGTAGCCGTAGCCACGGTTCTTGCCATGGAACCAGAGATTCTCATCTTGGACGAACCATCCTCTAATTTGGATCCTGCTTCACGTCGAGAGCTCTCTGAAATTCTACTTTCGCTCGATGTCACAATCTTGATGGTGACACATGATCTGCCATACGCCTACGAGATCTGTGAACGCTCGCTCATTCTCAATAAAGGCCAGATTGTGGCTGATGGTGATACCACTCAAATTTTAGGAGACACCAACTTGCTCAGCGCTAACAGATTAGAGCTACCAAAAGGATTCTCGATTTAATTAATCAAGAAAGAAGTCGAGCAAGAAATCAGTAGTTCCCGGAACAACCGCATACTTATCTAGATCTGTTACGCCAACGCTCGCCAATACCTCATCATCGACAAGGAACTCCCCTGTTCGCGGACTTCCACTGAGAATGACATGGGCGGCATCGGCAAGAATTTCTGGCGTGCGGCAGGCAGCAGTATCAATCCCAGGGATCATCTGAAGCGCTGCAGTATCTATCGCGGTTCTTGGCCAAAGGGCATTGACGCTAATTCCATCGCGCTTTAATTCATCAGCAAGACCTAGAACGCACATACTCATTCCATATTTCGCCATCGTGTATGCCAAGTGGTTCTTGAACCACTTTGACTTCATTGATAGAGGTGGCGACATCATCAAAATATGTGGGTTACGCCCTGCCTTCGCTGATTCCTTGAGGGCGGGTATCGCTGCCTGAGAAGTGAGAAAGGTAGCTCGCACGTTAACCGAAAACATCAGATCAAAGCGTTTTGCGGGTGTCTGCAAAGTAGGAGTGAGATTGATTGCAGAGGCGTTGTTAATCAAAATATCCAAGCCACCGAATTCAGTTACCGCCTGAGAAACCGCGGCAGCAATCTGGTCCTCATCACGCAGGTCACATTGAATAGGAAGAGCTTTACCACCAGCTGCCTCAATTTCTGCAGCAGCAGTGAAAATCGTGCCAGGAAGTTTGGGATGTGGTTCCGTGGTTTTTGCGGCAATCGCAACCAGGGCGCCATCTTGCGCCGCGCGTTTTGCTATTGCCAGACCAATGCCGCGTGAAGCTCCAGTGATAAATATTTTCTTACCTGCCAACGTACTCATGGCCTGCCTCCCCTTACCTTTTACTTACCTTTTTTCATAAGGAAATTCATAAATGCTTCCCGAGCTTCGTCGCTCTCTAATGCTGCGCTAAATAATTCTGCCTCTTCTTCCATGACAGCGGTCAATTGTTTCCGATGGCCTTCGCGGAGCAATCGTTTTGTCTGCCGAATTGCTGTCCGTGGTTGATCCGCTAATTGTTTCGCACGCTCTCCGGCGCGCATCGCAACGCTCTCGTCTTCGACCACTTCATTAACAAATCCAACTTCGTAGGCCCGTTGCGCTGAACACGGCTCACCAAACATGAATAGCTCAGCCGCGCGATGATGCCCCGCAATGAGTGGCAAGAGATAGGAAGATCCTGCTTCTGGAACCAATCCAAGTGTGACAAAGGGCATCGAAAAACGAGAACTTTCACCAGCAATCACATAGTCACAATGAAAGAGCATGGTGGTGCCAACTCCAACAGCGCGCCCGGTCACTGCAGCGACTAGAGGCTTGGTGAAATCTCGAATCGCTGTGAGGAAGTGCCAAACCGGCGAATCGCTCCCACTCGGAGGATGCTCAAGGAAATCATTGACATCGTTGCCCGAGGTGAAATCGACCCCTTCACCATAAATTAGAATTGCGCCTACCTCATCATCAGAGTTTGCCGCAGAAATCTCACGCGCAAGCGCTGCATACATATCACGAGTAAGCGCATTCTTCTTTGCAGGTCTATTAAAACCCAGAGCGAGAACGCCCTGATCTTTTGACGCGACTATATCTTGCAAGTTTTGCTCACTCATCAGATTTATCTTTCGATAGTTCCTGCGATGAACTCTTCAGTGCGGTTACGCGCGCTCTCATCTGAATACTGCTCAGGCGGAGATTTCATGAAATAGCTGGATGGTGAGAGCAGTGGCCCACCGATACCGCGATCCAAGCCTATTTTCGCGCAGCGAAGCGCATCGATGATGACACCTGCCGAGTTTGGCGAATCCCATACCTCGAGTTTGTATTCGAGGTTAAGGGGAACATCACCGAAAGCTCGTCCTTCAAGGCGAACATATGCCCACTTACGATCATCGAGCCAGGAGACATAATCGGAGGGGCCGATGTGTACATTTCCTTCGCCCATATCGTGATCAAGTTGAGATGTGACCGATTGCGTCTTGGAAATCTTCTTTGATTCAAGGCGATCGCGTTCGAGCATATTCTTGAAATCCATATTTCCACCCACGTTGAGTTGCAGTGTGCGATCAAGATGTACACCGCGATCCTGGAACAACTTAGCCAAAATTCGGTGCGTAATAGTCGCACCTACCTGGCTCTTGATGTCATCGCCAACAATCGGCACCTTTGCGTCGGAGAACTTCTTTGCCCACGTTGGATCCGATGCTATGAAGACTGGAAGCGCATTAACAAAAGCACAGTGGGCATCGATCGCCGCTTGTGCGTAAAAACGAGTCGCATCCTCTGAGCCAACAGGGAGGTAGCAGATGAGTACATCAACTTTCTTCTCTTTGAGAGAGGCAACGATGTCAACTGGTTTGGCATCAGATTCTTTGATTGTCTCTTTGTAGTAGCGCCCTAAGCCATCAAGAGTTGTGCCGCGCTCGACGGTAATGCCAGTCTTGGCAACGTTGCTGAATTTAATGGTGTTGTTCTCGCTAGCCCACATCGCATCAGCAAGATCAAGGCCTACCTTCTTGGCATCTACATCGTATGCTGCGACAAATTCAATATCGCGGATGTGATAGCCACCGATGACTGCATGCATAAGACCTGGAATCTCCTGATCTATCGCAGCATCTTTGTAGTAGGTGACGCCTTGTACAAGTGAATTGGCGCAGTTACCCACACCAACAATTGCTACTCGAATCTTGCTCACTGGGATTTCCTCTCTGCTTTGATCATTTCATCAAGCCAAACGATCTCTCGTTCAGCTGAATCAAGTGAGTGACGGCGCCACTCAATGAAATATTTATCGAGACCAATCGGCGAGCGCTCAAGCTCGTGGCGAAGGAGATCGGCCTTCTCCCGAAGACGCCGTCTACGCGCTTCGAGAATTCGTACTCGGTTGGTATGAGATGTTGGACCGAAGAAGGCAAAGTGCACTCCAAAGGCCTCATCCTCAGTTGCGTCGATACTCTCGGTCAATTCTTGAAATCGCTGCAGACCACTTTTTGTAATCTGATAGGCGATTTTCGTTCGACGCGACTTTCCGCTATTACTCTCAATAACTTCGAGCAATCCGCCATCTGCCATTCGTTTAAGTAATGGGTAGAGCGAACCAAAAGAGAGCGCCCGGAACGGGCCGAGAATTGTGAGTGAACGCTTCCGAAGCTCGTAGCCATGGAGCGGTCCGCCTGCGAGAAGACCAAGGAGGGTGAACTCCAGCGGTTGACTCCGTGAGGCCATGCGCTATCGACTCATCTCTCTAGGCTCGATTGATCTTTACTGACCAATACTGAAAATGGCATTCCGATACATCAAGTCGATACATCGAATGGCTATATCTAAACGCTCCGCCCCTTTCGCAGCAAGTTCTGAGATTGCTCGGCGCGCCGGGGCGCTTTCTCCCTATTTATGCAGGTCCTGGCCCTTACCCTGATAACTAAGTGAGTCAGACCACACGAAAGGGATCTCCACTATGGCAACACTCTTTTCCTGGAAAGTCCACAACAGCGGTGATGTAGTCGCCCCAGATGAGCGCCTCTCCTGGCCTCGAACCATCGGAATCGGCGTCCAACATATCGCCGCGATGTTTGGTGCAACCTTCCTCGTTCCGCTCCTTACCGGCCTCTCGCCGGCCACCACCCTCTTCTTCTCGGGTATCGGAACGATTCTCTTCCTCCTACTGACCAAGAATAAAGTTCCAAGCTACTTAGGTTCATCCTTTGCCTTCTTAGGACCCATCGCAGCAGCCAAGGCAGGCGAAGGTGGAATGGCAGCAGCCCTTGGTGGCGTTGTCGCTACTGGTGTTCTTCTTGCCCTCGTTGGCTTAATCGTCAGAGCAGTTGGCTCCTCGTGGATTAACTGGTTGATGCCCCCTGTCGTGACAGGCACGATCGTCATGGTGATTGGTTTTAACCTCGCAAGCGTTGCGTATAACAAAGCATGGGTTGGTCCAGAGAGTGTTGGACAGAATCCAGGTCAACTACAAGGAGGGCCGCTACTAGGAGTTATCACGCTGGCGGCAATTGCGCTCATTTCAGCGATCTCTAAAGGCTTCCTGGGCAGAATTTCTATCTTTGCCGGATTAGTCGTTGGCTATGTTGTTGCGCTAGTTCGTGGTGATGTAGTCACTAAAGATATTGCGGCTGCGAAATGGTTCGCGCTACCTACCTTTACCTCACCCACATTTAATATGAGTGCAATCCTCCTCTTCATTCCTGTTGTTCTTGTATTGATCGCCGAAAACGTCGGTCACGTCAAGGCGGTCGCGGCAATGACGGGTAAAAATCTCGACGATCAAATGGGTAATGCCCTCCTTGGAGATGGTTTGGCTACCACTCTCGCAGGTATTGGCGGCGGCTCGGGAACTACCACTTATGCAGAAAATATCGGCGTAATGGCAGCGACGAAGGTGTACTCAACAATCGCCTATTACTTTGCTGGTATCGGCGCAATCATTCTCGCCCTCTGCCCGAAATTCGGAGCAGTCCTAAGCGCTACACCAGTTGGAGTACTTGGCGGCGCCAGCGTCGCGCTCTTTGGAATGATTGGAATGCTCGGTGCAAAGATTTGGATTGAGTCACGCGTAGATCTGAGCAATTCGACCAATCTAATCGTTGCAGGATCTGCGGTCATCATCGGCATCGCTGATGTCTCCTTTAAGTGGGGCGACTACACATTCAATGGCATCATCAATGCAACTGTTGTCACTCTCGTTGGCTATCACTTGCTCCACGCCTTGAGAAAGTAGGCAGAACCAAGAACAAGAAGAGCAAGTAGTTCAAGAGAGGCGGGAGAGAAATCTCCCGCCTCTCTCCATTTGTTAGGCTTATGCAGTGTTACTTGGCATCCCGATCCCTTCAAAAGTTGGTGAATTCGTCCTCGTTTCCATTGCCATCATCGTGGCGCCAGGACCATCTGTGCTCTTCACAATTGCTCGAGCAATCTCATGGGGGCGAAAGGTCGCGCTCTTAACAGTTGTCGGAAATGCATCTGGTTTCTTTGCAATGGCTGCACTTGTAGCAATAGGTGTTGGGCCGATTATTCAAAATTCCGACTTCATCTACGCGGCAGTGCAATGGGGTGGCGGCCTTTATCTGATTTACCTTGGCAT